>CAMNHD010000313.1 GCA_946538875.1 uncultured Treponema sp. | reverse complement strand
GCGGGAGATAGTGGCAGGCACTTTGGGATTCGGCCCCAACAAGTCAAGCTCAAGGCACACCACAACAGGCGTGCACCGAAGCGGACGGGCCGTGAACACCACCGTCATGATGAACGACATGATAGTTGACCTCTGCGAGCAGAGTTCCCCGGAAAAGGGCCTCTGCTTCAGCGAGCCATACTTCAAGTTCATAAGGGAAATCAAAAAGTTCAGCTACGCCCGCATCTACAACAACTGGCGCCTGGTGGAATTCCAGTCCTACGCCCAGAACATCCTGGGAACAATCTACCGCGCCCTGATGAAGCTGCAGGACTACGCAAAGAACCGCCGGGTGGAGCAGGTGCTGCGATATTCCCCCAAGCTCCGCCAAACCTTTGTGGACTGGCTGGTAAAATATTCCAACTACAACGTGGACCGCAAGCGCACCAACCACATCTTTACCAAGGAAGTCTTCGACATCTACAACGACGAGAGCTACGAAAAGTGCGTCATAGAATACATCAGCGGCATGACCGACCAGTACGCCATCGCCATTTTCGAAGAGATAGTCATGTTCTGAATTTTCCTTTGGGCGGCATTGCATTTTCCACATTTGTCAGTCGGCTGCAACCGTGTTTTTGTTATCCAAAGGGCGGCAACGAGGTCGCCTCCTGTCTTTGCGGTTAAACAGGCGGCAACCTTCAGGTTGCCGTGGGTTGAGATTTTCAGGGAGGAAAATCTCAACCCGCTTTCCAGGCTTCCGGCTGGGCAACGCCCTCCAGCCTCCATTCCTCACTCCGTTCGGAACGCCCTCCGGGCGGCCTTCCAATCGGGCGCAGGTGGGGTGGTGTCGCCTCGGACATTTATTGTTCCCTTAAGCGGGAGAACTTGCCTGCAACTTTTTGCGGCATCGTCAAATCGGTTTGAAGAGCCTGATTGTCTTGACTTTGCCGTTGGGATGGTATGTGTATTCGTACAATTTCTCGTAGCCATCTTGATCTCTGGAGTAGACTCTATTTCCTTTGCTGTCATACTCGTGCCAGTATTCATCGCCGTCGCAATCCTTGTAGTGGATTTTATTTCCTTTTGCGTCATATTCAGACCATCTCTCGTAGCTGGTGTAACTTTTGTAGTGGATTTCTTGAGTTATTCTACTATAAAAGAGCAAGTTGTAAAAGTACAAAGGGCATCTTGAAAAACTCCAGTCCGAAAATTCTTCCGGGATGCCGCTGAGCCGGGTTTTGAAGCGCGGAGCCTCAGATTAAAACTTCAAGACGAAGGGCTCTGCTTTTGGCTTGAAGAGTTCTCCGGCCTGATGAAAATTTATGTATGCGAAATCTTTGTATGACTCGTAGTTTTCCCCGCTGTAAATGACAGTCCCCTTTACGGCTGAATCTGGCGGAATTTGCGAGGGGAACAATTCCCGAAACTTTTTCATATTTCTTGTAAAGTCGTCATTTAAGGCCTTGCCGCTTTTTACTTCGAAAAGATGAAGACTGCGGTTTTCCTTCAAAATGATGTCGATTTCCAGTCCCTTGCTGTTCCTGAAAAAATGGAGGTTGGTTTCCGCACCGTAATTGTAGCGGGATTTTACGGCTTCGCAGACAACAAGATTTTCAAAAAGATTTCCCATCAGGGGATCCCTCTGCATCTGCCCAGGGCTTTCTATTCCCAAAAGATATGCCGCCAGTCCTGTGTCACAAAAATACACTTTGGGCGTTTTTACCACTTGGTTGTTTCTGTTTTCGTACCAGGGATGAAGGATGTATACCAGGTGCGAGGCCTCAAGGATCGAAAGCCAAGAAGCGATTGTGGTGCTGGAGACTCCTGTCTCAACTGCCAAGGCTGAATTGTTTACCAGTTGTCCGGTGCGTCCTGCCAAAAGCCGCATGAACTTTTCAAAGCTCATTAAATCCTGAACGGCTCCGACCTGGGCAATGTCTTTCTCCAGATAGGTCTGAACATAGTTACGGTAATATTCAAATGGTTTGTGGCCTTTCTCTGAAAATAAGAAAGGCATAAATCCTGCTACAAGCTGGGTGTCCCGGTCCAGTTCTATCTTGCTGGCCTTTAGCTCGGACAGGGAAAGGGGCTGCATTTGGACTATTGCAATTCTGCCTGCAAGGGATTGGGAGACGGAAGTTTTTAAAGGCACCTGCTGGCTCCCCGTAATCAGGTACTGGCCCTTCTTTTTGTTTTCATCTATACGTACCTGTACAGTGCTCAAAAGCTCCGGGACTCGCTGAATCTCATCAATAATCACAGGCTCAGGAAATCGTGTAAAGAATTCCTCCGGGTCGTTTTTTGCCAGGCTCCGGGTGTTCATGTCTTCGAGGTTGGCGTAAGAAAAATTTGGGTAAAGCTCCCTCAAAAGGGTTGTTTTGCCACATTGGCGTGGACCGAAAAGAGCAACGGAGAAATAATCCTTCATGCAGCTTTTGATGTATTCAGAAATTGTCCTCTTTATCATAATAAAATCATACTACAGTTTGGCGGAGATTTCAAGTGTGACTTTAAATCTCCGCCGTTGGCATAACTTCAAAGCAACTTACGCCCGGCTGTAAGGGACTGTACCAAAATTGACTTCCTTGGCAATTTTGGACCTAGACAATGCCGCCTACGCCTGACTTGGAGGGCGCGGAAGCGGCCGCCGCGCAGGCGGGGGCTGGAGGCCGCAGGCCGGAACCCGGAATGGCAGGGAATGGGGTTTTGTGCACAGCCGGTTGGAGCCGGGGAATTGCGGTTAAAGTTGCTGTGCCGTCCTGAAAGCAAAAAAAAACGGCCGCTCCAACAGGATTTGATTTCCAGTCAGGGCAGCCGTTTTTTTGATTTCAGCAGAAATTACTTTGCAAGAAGTTCAGCAAGCTTTTCTGCGGTAAAGCCCAGGTGCTCCGCAACTTTCTTTGCTGGGCCTGACTCGCCGAAGCGGTCGATTGTAAAGAGGTCGCTCTTCTTGGCGTAGCCTTCCCAGCCCATGCGGACACCGGCTTCTGCAACCACAGTGCGCTTTGGGTTTCCGAGAATCTGATTCTGGAATGCCTCGTCCTGGGCCTCGAACAGTGTCTTGTCCAGCACGGAGACCACACGGATGGATTTTCCACTG
>CAMNHD010000312.1 GCA_946538875.1 uncultured Treponema sp. | reverse complement strand
GAACCATAAGCAGTGTGCCGAACAGAGGATGAGCCAGAACCTTTCTAATGCCGGAAGCATCCTTGTAAGACTTTTCATCTTCCCTCAGGAAGAGTTCGCTGAACATAAAGCGGCTCAGGCGTGTCGCAGTGTCCAGAGAAGTGAGTGCGAACACAGAGACAGAAAGAGTCAGCAAAGCCTTTACAACAGAACTGTCGCCGAACATGTGCGCGATACCGGTTGCAAATGCCACTGGCGGTGAACCTGCAAACTTAAGGGCAGCACCTTCGCCCTTGAGGAACTGACTTGAAACCATACCGACAGCAATCAGGGAAATAACTCCAAGGGCTGACTCGATAAGCATTGAACCGTAACCGATAGCCTTTGCGTTTTTTTCGTTGTCAATCTGCTTGGAAGTTGTACCAGTTGAAATCAGTGAGTGGAATCCGGAACATGCACCGCAGGCCACAGTGATGAACAGTGCCGGGAACATAGTTCCGATAGAAGTCTTCCATCCGTTGAATGCAGGAAGCTCGAACTTCACACCGCTTGGATTCACGGCGTTCCATACAATGCCTATCAGAGCCAGGCCCATCAATGAATAGAGAAGGTAGCTGGAAAGATAGTCGCGTGGCTGCAGAAGAATCCATACCGGAACCAGAGATGCCACGGCAATGTACAGGCCGATAAAGACAATCCAGGCGTTGCGGTTCATTGCAAAGCCAAAGTTCAGGCCGAACCATACAATAAGAACAACACCCGCAATTCCGATGATTGTCGCAGGAAGAGTCTTGAGTCCGCATTTGTTGGTCAGCACGCCGTACAAAATGGCAAGAACGATGAACAGGAGCGAAATCATTGCAGTTGACTGGTTGCCTGTCGGATTTCTAACTATTCCAAAAGAAAGCTTTCCTGCCGCATCAGGCAGAGTAAGGAATGTTTCCGCAACAACGTTGACAAAAGACGCAATAACCAGAATCAAAACCAGCAGGGCAAAGATAATGAACAGCTTTTTGGAAGTCTTGCCCATGGAATCACGGATGATTTCACCGACTGACTTTCCGCCGTGGCGGATAGAGGCAAAGAGTGAACCAAAATCCTGGAGTCCACCAAAGAAAATACCTCCGATTACACACCACAGGAAAACCGGCACCCAACCGAACACTGCCGCCTGAATCGGTCCGTTGATAGGACCAGCACCAGCAATTGAAGAAAAGTGGTGTCCCATGAGAACCGCCGGCTTGGCTGTCACATAGTCCACTCCGTCCGGCGTTTCCTCAGCCGGAGGCTTACGCTTGGGGTCAATGCCCCACTGCTTGGCAACCCATGCTCCGTAGAACACGTAGCCTGCCAGGAGCAGTACAACAGCAGCAATGATGATAAGCAGAGCTGTCATTTTGTCTTCTCCTCCTATTAATTTTGAAGAACATAATTTTTTATATGAATGGTCCAGCTGAAAGCCGTCCCAAACACTTACTTTTTTATAAGCCTGGCAAGATCCCTTCCCATTCTGTTGCAGAAGGTCCTGCCGGTACCTGTTTCCCAGACCATCAGGCGGAAGTGGCTGTACCCCTTGAACGACCAGCAGTACGAGCGGTACAGGCGGATCTTTTTTGCAAGAGATGATGCTTCAGGGCTGACTGCCGAAGTACATACGATGAGCGTCACATCGGAATTCTTATGCCCCCAGTAAGGCTTTACAAGAGACAGTCCACGGTTCCATGCTTCAGACACAAGCTGTCCAAGCCTTTCCTGTGAAAGTTCACCTTCCTGAGAAAAATACACATATTCGTTTGAATCTATATCCGAGACTTTTGCGGCTTTGACAAGGAAATATTGCTCTGCGTGGGTTTTAAACTCAGCAAAAGCAGAGAACGGGGGCTCAACACCGTCGGTATGCACAGTGTAGTAGCGCTCGAACGATTGCAAGAGATACTGGAGGTCGCCATTGACTTGTTCAGTTTCCGGATTCATTTTCTTCTATATAAAAATGATTAAATCAATCTGGCCTACGCCCGGCTTGGAGGGCGCGCAAGCGGGGCTGACCGGAGGCCAGCCCTGTAGGCTTCTGCCGGAACCCGGAATGACGGGGTACGCAAAAACATGAAGTCCCGGTTGGAGACAACACGTTCACAGCCGGATCCCATCAGTTCCGTCCGGATATTTTTAAATTTGCATTACATAGTTTTGATAAGTCACGCACGTCACAAGCGCATACGCGTTTGTTCCCAAGAATTACACCAATCCCTGGGCTAGTCGCAGGCTTGCGCTTGCTTATAATCACACAAGACCCTGAGCTACCATTGCGGTGGCTACCTTGACGAAGCCGGCGATGTTGGCACCTGCTACGTAGTCGCCTTCTGTGGCGTACTTCTTGGCGTTTTCGTAAGCGTTGTCGTGGATGTTGGTCATAATCTGCTTGAGCTTTGCATCGACTTCCTCAAAAGTCCATGAAAGGCGCTCTGAGTTCTGGCTCATTTCAAGACCGGAAACTGCAACACCACCAGCGTTTGAAGCCTTTCCAGGAGCGAATGATACACCGTTTGCCTGGAGATACTTGATTGCTTCTGCACGGGTCGGCATGTTTGCACCTTCGGCAACCAGCTTTACACCGTTTGCAACCAGCTTCTTTGCGTCTTCCTCGTAGATTTCGTCCTGAGTTGCGCATGGGAATGCCAGGTCAGCCTTAACTCCCCATGGCTTCTCGCCCTTGAAGAACTTTGCGTTTGGATACTTCTTAACGTAGGCGTCAACCTTTTCCTTGCGGGCGCGGAATTCCTTTACGTACTCAAGCTTTTCCTGAGTGATTCCTTCTTCGTCAAGGATGTAGCCTGTTGAGTCTGAGAGAGTGATTGGCTTTCCGCCAAGCTGAATCAGTTTTTCTGCGGCATACTGTGCAACGTTACCGTCACCGGAGATGATGGCTGTCTTTCCCTTGAAGTCCTGTCCCTTCTTTGCAAGCATGCACTCAGCAAAGTAAATCAGACCGTAACCGGTAGCTTCTGTACGAGCCAGAGAACCGCCGAATGTGAGTCCCTTACCGGTAAGAACACCATTGTACTCGTTGCGGATTCTCTTGTACTGACCGAACATATAGGCAACTTCCTTTC
>CAMNHD010000311.1 GCA_946538875.1 uncultured Treponema sp. | reverse complement strand
GCTCCATAATAATACAAACCGGTCTCTTCGTCCATCTCTTTTCCCGTAAATTTGTACGGAAGGTAGGCAAGACCGTTGTTTTCCGTCTTTTCCACCCAGATTTCGCCGTAGGGGGTGTACTCTATGCGCTGGTACTCGTTGCCATCACAGTCCGATATAAGGCTTGCGCTTCCCAGGTGGTCACTGTGGTAGAAGTACTGCTTGTCGCTTTCCTCCTGAACCGTCGGGTTGCTTCCGGCATTAAGTTTTGTCACTATGCGGGTCTCGCCAAGGTATATGTTCTTGGCCGTCTGACCGCCGTACACCTTTAGGGCGCTGTCCGTGCGGTGCGTCCACATTTTGTTGAAGTACAGCGTCTCCGAGTTCTTCGTGTATTTGTTGCTCCTCTGGCCGTCCTGCCCGTAGACGTAGGTGGTTGTATAGTTTGCGTCCGCAGAGCCCACCAGCTGGTTGCGCTCGTTCCAGTCATAGGTGCGGCTGTAAGCCCTTGTGGTGGTTTTCTTGCCGTCACTTTCCTTGTAGAGCCCCCAGCCGTAGTCCGTGGAGTAGACGTCATCCGTCTCCCGGTTAATCCTGTGGTATGCGCCCTCCGTGCCGTTGGCCTCAAAGCTTCCGTCCTGCTCCATTACGATGTTTCCGTTTGAGTCGTACTTGTAGTACCGCTCACCCGCGCTCACAAGGCGGTGTGCATACTTTTCGTCATAGACATAGCCAAAGCTGTAGTTGAGGTTGTCGCCTATGGACTTCTGGGGTGTTACGGTTTCCGTGCTTGCCTTGCCCGTCATGTTGCCAAGGCCGTCCGCATCAAATTCAAAAATCTGGCTGTACTTGGACTTGAATTCCGGTGCTCCGCCTGAGTGGTGCGGGTCATATACAGTCTCCCCGTCTGCCCTTACCAGCTGGTACAGGCTGTCATATGAATAGGTCTGGCTTGTCCTGTAGTTTCCGGTAACCATGTCAAGGCAGTTGTTTTCATAGCCAAGGACGTTGCCCACGGCGTCGAAGCTGTAGGTTATGTTCTGCAGGCTCTTCCCCCACTTGTTGCATGTTTTTATCGTGTCAAGCCAGCGTCTTGCGCTGTCGTAGGAGTATTCGGTTTCGGTTCCGTTCCCGTACACAATCTTTGTCCGCTGCCCGTACTGGTCGTAGAGGATGTCGTTTACATACGGAAAATCCCGTCCATAATGCTCGCCCTTTACGGTTACAACCTGCCCGCCGCAGTCATAGCCGTAGGTCACCTTCTCGCCATCCGGGTATACAATCCACTGCATCCTGCCAAGGTAGTCGGCGCGGTATTCCATTACGGCCGTTTCCGTCGTACAGCTTCCGTTCAGGTGGGTTGCAAGGGTCCTTGTTTCCTTTGTAACCTCGCCGAGGCTTCCGTATACGTACGAAAGCTTTCCTGATGCGTCTTCTATGGAAAGGATCTTTCCCGCCGCACCAACGTTCCTGTCGGACGGCTTTCCGTAGGTGTACACCGTGTCCTCCGTGTCCGGGTAGTCAATCCTTGCGAGGCGGTTGAGTCCGTCGTACTCGTACAGGATCTGCTTGTTGTTCTCCCGCAGCACGCTGTTGTTCTCCCTCACGAGGTTTGAACACTCGTCATAGAAAAATTCCTGCCTGCCGGAGTCAAGGCTTTCAAGTGCAGTCCTCCTGCCCAAAAGGTCGTACTCAACGGAAATTGGATGCCCCTTGGCATCAAATGCCTTGAGCATTTCCCCCATTTCATTGTATTCATAGGTTACTTCCGTAAGCTGCCTTCCGGCACTGTCTTTCCGTGCCACGCGGACTATGTTCCCCCTGCCGTCAGCCTCCTGGACGGAGACGTTGCCCAGCGGGTCAGTGGTTTCGGAGACCAGCCTGTCTTCTGCCATGTAATATGCATTTTTCTGAACCGAATTGTCGGGAAGTATGGAGGTAATGGGTCTGTCCTTTATAAATGCTATAGAAAAAAATTGCGTTTTAGAAACTACGGTAAAGCTAATGATTTTTATTCATATTATCGTAAAGCACAAATTCTTCACCTGTCGATTTGTGAATCTTTTTCTTGTAGAGCAGTGTCCAGTTCGTCTGCCCAAGAGAATAATCCCTGTCCGCCTGAGGAAAGAAGGAGCGACAGAAATATTTTCCACTTGATTTGTCCTGTGAAAGAAATGTGAACACATTACGGGAATTCAGTTCATTTTTCATAAGAAATTCCGATTCAATTACGGAAAATGCTTGCACCTTAGGATTATATTTGAATACGGTCTTGTTTGAATCAAAAATTGATTCTAAAAATTCAAGATATTCAACACGGTCTTTTATATGAGAATAAAACACAGATGAAGAGATTTGTCCGGGCGTTAAGTCCCCATTCAGAATCCTGTAAAAAATAAGATCACGCCTGCTACGAAGAATATCAGGCATATCCTCAAGATACTGAAATCCTGCTAAATGGAAAAAATTCAAGGCATCAAAAGAAACAGTCAGCATAATTTTTTTGTTCTTTCGACCTAAAATGAACATGTATTCTATATCCAGTAACTTTTTGTAAGCCTGTGCAGATTTTAGAACACTGCCCATTTTATCTCCCAAAGGAAAAAGCCCCGCGCCAATCGCAGGGCTTTCCATCATTCCATTTTCTTTCGGACTTAAGTCCTACACCTGGCTCCTGGCTTGCTTGGAGAACCATCGAAGACTATGCAAAGCACCGCATTTCCAGGTTCGACACTTTGCTTTAAAACGCCTAACAGACACTCAAGTTGCCTGTCGCCTTGATTGGCAAGGACTTATCAGCTATAAATTATAATATAAAAGACTATCTGTCAAGAGACTTTCCTTGCAGGAGTTGAGAAACAAAAAAATCTCAGTGAGAATTTTTAAGTATCAAATAGAAGTTTTTATTGCCACACGGATTTGAAAAATCTAACGATTTTTCAAAAAACACGCCGAATTTTAAAAAATTCTAGACGTGTTTTTCTTGGAAACTTTTCTACAGCCAAAGAACTTGCTTCCTCAGACTATTTTTATAAAGCTGTCACTAAAATGGGATGATTTCCATTGGCTCCTACAAATTGTCATTGATGTGCATAAGCAGGGTGGGTTTGCGGTGGCGCAGGGACGCTAGATGTGT
>CAMNHD010000310.1 GCA_946538875.1 uncultured Treponema sp. | reverse complement strand
GTCATTGCGGACGTCAAGCCTTTTATTCAAAATATCAACAACGACATAAAAACCTTAAAGGATGCCTCTACCTGGCTTTCCGGCGGAAGCCTTCTTTTCAAGGGAAACATACAGTTCCTGCAGAAAAAGATTGCTTCCAGCATAGAAAACATTGAGTCAATAAAGAATACATGCGACACTCTGCTGACAAAAGCCAATTTCCTCCACAGGAACTCCCTTGCCGCACAGAATGAAGTTTACCTTTACTACAAGCAGGCAGTTGCCGCCTACAATGCTGACAATTTTACCCTGGCACGCACCCGTCTTGACAGGGCCAGCGCACTCTACGACACTAACATAGCACAGCTTAAGCAGGATGCGGACGTACAGAACGAAACTTATGCAAGCCTTGTGAAACTAAAGCAGGACATTGCCGACAAGCAGAAGCCTCTTCTTATCAAGGAAGTCCGTGGGCTAAAAAACTCAGCTAAAAGATCTTACTATGCAGGTAATTTCGAGGAAGCAAGCAACTTTCTGATGCAGGCTGACACCACGCGTGCCAACTGGAGTAAATTCATGGACGTTGAAGTGGATGCTGACGAAGAGCTTGAACACTTTAAGAATCTTGTCAACACTGCACTTACAATCAAGAGCGGAAAGACTCTCAGTCCAAACAATGCCCTTTATCCGGAGATGTCGCAGATACTTTCGATGGCCAACCAGTATTATGCCCAAGGACAGGATTTGATAAAAGCCGGAAAAACTCAGGAAGGAAAGGAAGTCCTGAAAAAAGCAAAGAATAAAATTAACGAGCTGAAAATTGTTTACCCAAGAAACCAGGAAGCAAACCTTCTCTCTATGCGCATCGACCGCATTCTTGACCGTGAATCTTTTAACGAGGCATTCAAGACAAAATACCTTGAGCTTAAGAGTGTAAACTATGCAAGCTAGAACTCAGTCGCGCAGATGGCATACAGTGATCTCCAGGACCTTTACGAAATAGAGCCGAACTATCCGGGTCTTTCCTCATTGATCAGGCAGGCAGAGATAGACCTTGGCATAAGAGAAAGGCCTGTGGACAACAGTGCAAAGATTCAGGCCCAGGCACTGGCAAAGCAGGCTCAGGATGCACTAGTTCTTGCTGGTCGTGACAGCCTTGCACTGGAAAATGCCAAGGCAACTGCAAACCAGGCCCTGAAACTTGACCCGAACAATGATACAGCAATTGCTGTTTTGGACGAGATTGCGCTTAGAACCGGAGCTCAGTCAGCAGTGGTACTTTCGGCCGCCGATGAAGAAAGGTATCAGCTGGCCCTTACATATCTGCAGAATGGTAATGTAGTCGCCGCAAACTCCCAGCTGCAGCTGCTCCTGAAAAATTCTTCAAACCGCCGCTCAGCAAAAGTACTAAAGTTGAAAAGCCGAATCGAGGGGATGTTACAGTGATTTCCAGTTGTTTAATGACCTTATTATTTTCAAAATTCAGACATACAGTTAAAAGACTTTCTGCGGCATTGCTTCTGTCTGCAATCACTCTCATTCCATTGACCGCACAGAACCTTTATTGGGAAAGCCCCAAGACAGTATCAGGCGACTCTCCTGACTGCCGTTTTCCACATGCAATTTCAGGCAAGACAAAAAAATCCAAGACTTCAGCCATATTCTGGCAGGAAGTAATAAAAGCCGAAAATGCAATATACCTGGACATCATAACTTCAACCGATGGTGTGAATTGGTCCGAACCATACCGTTTTGCAGGACCTTTTTCATACTCCGGTGAAGTCCCGGAGATTTATTCAGTTGCGGTCAACGAAAAGGGAACAATCGCAGTGGCAGTGCAAAGTGCCATTAACCAGATTTCTCTTTATCAATCCCAGGACAGCGGCAAAACCTTTACTGAACATACCTTTGCCCGCGAAGACAATCCGCTTGTCGGCCCACGTGTTTTTGCCACGCAGAACGACAGCTTTATGATTTTTGCAACTCTTGCAACAAATGAATCATTTTCGCTTTTGTACACAGCTTCTATAAAGGGAATGCCCTGGACAGATTTCAAACCATTTCCCTTTAATGCAGAAAATGCCTCAAACCCGCTGATTCCATATCTTGAAAAAGTTTCCGGCGGGGATCTTATTGTTTTTCAGGCGCACTACGCAGTGGACAACAGACTCTCGTTCCAGCTCTTCACATCCTACACGCCGGACACGGGAAAAACCTGGACCGAGCCGGTCATGGTAACGCAGGGCATGGAAAACTTCCAGTCATATAACAACCAGCGGCCGATGCTTTATAAATACAACAGCAATGTCTACATGGTCTGGGAAAGGTCCAACTACGGAACAAATGTCTCGGCAATTAATCTCTGCACTTTGAATGAAAAGGGACAGCTGTCCAGTGAACCGCAAATCATCACATCAAGCGGAGCGGCGGTACAGCCACAGCTATTTGCCTTCAACAAGGAATTATACCTTATCTGGTCAGATTCCCAGTCTTCACCAAACCGGGTCTACCTTTCAAAAAAGCTGAAGGCATTCTGGGATGAAGGCCAGCAGATTGTCTCAACAGCGCTTTCTGCACCGCAGAGCGTCACCTCCACATCGGGCAAGGTTCTTACCTTTGTCTGGCAGCAGCCCGGGCCGGGAAGCAAGGGCAACCAGATAGCTCTTCTGCTCAAGGATTCTTCCAGCCAGGCACCGCATATTGTCGCTGAAAACTTTACGGCAAATTCCGCAGATAAAATAGATAATCTTGAAGCCACCATTCAGCCTTACAATGATTCTTCCGGGGTCAAGGGTTTTTCATGGATATGGACACAGGACCCAAAGCTTGAGCCCAAGGAAAAAATCACCAACATGAGCCAGGAGACAGCGCTTGAAATGACTGCTTCCAAGGAAGGAGTCTGGTACCTGAAGGTCAAACAGGTTGATTATGCAGGCAACTGGTCGCCGGCCGCAGTCATAACATATACGCTGGACACTACCCCGCCTGCCGCCCCGACAATCAGCGAACTTCCTCTTGATGAAATGGAATTGATGACCAGCAATTCTTTTACCCTTGAATGGAATCCTGCCGGGGGAGACAATGATGTTGCAGGTTATACATGGTCACTTGACTACATCGCTCCGATACCGCGGAGCCTTG
>CAMNHD010000309.1 GCA_946538875.1 uncultured Treponema sp. | reverse complement strand
GCAATACTTTTTTCAACACCCAGGATCAGAATTGAACCGATGAGCGGCGGTGAAACACGGCTTCCTGTAACAGCCATGCGGATAGGCATCATAAAGTCGCCCAGCTTAATGCCAAGCTCCTCTGCGCATGACTTTGCAAGAGCCTCGGAAGCTTCATGGTCAAGCCCCGGAAGCTTTGCAATAAAGTCCTTGGCCTTTACCAGAACTTCACGTGTCTTTGCTTCGTCCAGCTTCTTGGGGATGATGTTTTCCTTTGCGGGAACAGCAGGTTCAGTAAACAAGAAGTGAACCATCTCCGCAGCGTCGGTAAGGAAGTGCAGGCGTTCCTTGATAAGCGGCATCAGCTTGAGCAGGGCAGCCTTCACGTCAGCGCTCGACATGTTCATGGATTTGTCCACGCACACAGGTTCGCCGTCAGCACCAAGGGCAACACCGGAATATTCAGGTCCGACATTAGGCTTTGGCTGAGGATTCTCAGGATTGATTTCAAGAGTAGCATCCCCAGTACCGGTGATGAACGGAAGAGTCCAGCGGTAAAGTTCCTCGTCGGAAAGGGAACGGATATACTGGCCGTTGTACCACTCAAGCTTCTTGTAGTCGAATACAGCAGGAGCCTTGTTCAAGTGTTCCAGCTTGAAGTTCTTGGCAAGTTCATCAAGAGTGTACATGTCCTTGCCCTCTTCGTAAGAGCAGCCCAGCAGAGCCACATAGTTCACGATAGCCTGAGGCAGGTAGCCGCGTGCACGGAACTCGTTCAATGAAGTGGAACCGTGGCGCTTGGAAAGCTTCTTGCCGTCGGAACCGTTAACCATCGGCAGGTGGCAGAACTCAGGATGCTCCCAGCCAAAGCTGCGGTACATCTGCACATGCAGCGGTGTGGAAGGAATCCATTCCTGGGCACGCATAACATGGGAAATCTTCATCATGTGGTCGTCGACAATGTTGGCAAGGTGATAGGTAGGAAAGCCGTCGCTCTTGAGCAGGACTGGATCCGGAGAAATGTCCTCGTTCTTCCATACAATGTCACCCAGCAGGTGGTCGTGGAATTTTGTCTCGCCTTCCAGCGGAACCTTGAGCCGGATTACGTAAGGCTTGCCCGCCTCAAGATTTGCCTTGATTTCTTCCGGAGTAAGATGGCGGCAGTTGCGGTCGTATCCCGGCGGAAGCTTGTTCTCAGTCTGAATCTTCCTGATTCTCTCCAGACGTTCCGCATCGCAGAAGCAGTAGTAGGCCTCGCCCTTTTCAACAAGTTCCTGGGCATATTTCTTGTAAAGCTCAAAACGCTCGCTCTGAACATAAGGGCCGTATTCGCCCCCCTTTTCCCCGCCTTCATCCCAGTCAATGCCAAGCCATGCCATAGTGTCGTACAGATTCTGGACATATTTCTGGTCATAGCGCGTGCGGTCAGTATCCTCCAGGCGGAGAATGAACTTGCCACACTGGGAACGGGCAAACAGATAGTTGAACAATGCAGTGCGGACACCGCCGATGTGCTGCATACCAGTAGGGCTCGGAGCATACCGGACGCGAACTTCTTCAGACATAAAAAACTCCTAAAAATTCAAACAGTAAAAGTTCCTACATTATAATTATTCGTCCCGAATTAAGCAATAGATAGCCACCTTGCACCGTGGAAACCCCGCCATGCTCCCTCCCGCCACTTTGGGTTCTTTTAGAAAATTTGTTTTCCATGACCGTACATTGACAAAACAGATGTCGAATTTTATAATTATCTAAAGTTTGTTTTACAATTTAATTCCAAATTGAAAATCAGGCCTTGAAAATCATTCAATAAAAACTAGGAGGAATTTTATGAAAAATGTCAAAAAGACTGTGTGCGCCCTGGCGCTTTTGATGGCTTTGTCCTGCGGTGCTGTTGCCGCTCAGGAAGCGGAGAACTATATTCCCAAAAACGGAATCGGCGGAACATTCACATACTAC
Organism: uncultured Treponema sp.; assembly: GCA_946538875.1. The sequence continues at coordinate 1,179 of CAMNHD010000309.1, read as the reverse complement.
CACACCGGTGCGCTCGGCGGTCTGAGCTATCAGCGCTATCTTACGGACAAACTTTCACTTGAAGGCTTTGCCTCCATCATGTTCGATAACTCTACGACACGGCAGCCACTGTGGTACTGCGTCGGTCTTGAACTTGACTACATCCTGTATTCATACAGCCCTGCTTCATGGTTCACCACAAACCTTTTCCTGTGGGGACAGGCCACGCACATCGGAGAAGTGAACCGCGAATACCACAGCACCGTTTACGGCACAAAAGTCGTGGACGGCAAGACAGTCACCGACTGGGACACTGTCGTTCAAGAATCCTATTATGATCCAGGCGTATATTCACCAAACTTTGGCGGAGCATTCGGATTCGGATTCGACATGATTTTTATAAAGCACCTCTCCCTACCAATCCGCCTTGGCTTTGCCGCCGACATGACCGGTATCACATTCACCGGCGGCTGCGGCCTCCGCTACATGTGGTAAACACAGCAAAATTTCCCCATCGGCACTATCTGTTCTACCACTTAAAATCAGAAAGGCGGTGACCTTGAAGATTTGGCATTTTATGTGTATTATCTTTCCTTATGGAAATGCAAAGCACAGATTTTGTCGACGGGATTTTCTTGGATCAAATAACTCAAAACTGCACAAAAGGCTCCCGGTTCCTGAGCGGACAGATAGCCCAGGACCTGGACTTTTACCGTATCAGGCAGACCATTTCGGGGTTTGCCTCCAGCGCTGAAGGAGCTGATTTTCTTCTCAAGCGTGAACCTACGGAAAACTCTCAGACAGTGGCGTTTCTAAAAAGCCTGGGCAGCGAATGGGACACCTTCCTGCATTCCACAAGGCAGACGCCCGTACATGCATGGCCGGAAGTCCGCGGAACATTCGCGCTTTTAGGAACACCTGGCGCTCAGCTGCTGCAGGACCAACTAGGTGCAATCGGTCAGTTTGCGCTTTCTGCCGCACACACAAAGGAAACAATTTCATCTGCCGCCGCAGAGCTTTCAATTCCCACGCTCAACAAAATGGCAGTCTGCATGCCAGATGTCTCTGGTGCCGCAAGTATAGTCTATTCAGTAATCGACCAGAACACCGGCGAAATCCGCGACCTGCCGCAGCTCAGGGAAATCCGGACCCGCATTGCTTCGCTCCACAGGGAAATCGAAAACGCCATCCGCCGCTACA
>CAMNHD010000308.1 GCA_946538875.1 uncultured Treponema sp. | reverse complement strand
GTCTTGATAATTCGGTAATGGAAAATTTCTTTGGTTTATTAAAATCTGAGCTTTTGTATTTACAGGAGTTTGAGTCTGTTGAACATTTCAAAAAAGAATTGATTGAATACTTGTCTTGGTACAACGAAAAGAGAATTAAGGTTAAATTAAAAGGACTGACCCCTTTACAATTTAGGAATCAGTCCTTAAAATCAGCCTAGTTAAAGTGTCCAATAATTGGGGTGCACTTCATCCTCTTATCCAAAGAAACGGGGGTTGGACCAAGCACTGTTCTGTCAGTGCCTGGGGGTTGGGATTATTCTACAGCCAATTTTGCAAGTGTATCAGCATCGAGTTCTTCACCAAATGAAGCTGGATTTGTTTCCTTATATATGGTCCGACCTGCATACCATACCACTTGCTGAAGCTTTGAGTTAGTGCTGGCAGTCTTATCACCTTCACAGCTTGCCTTTGCAATGACTGATGATTCACCGTCCTTATAAAATGAGTGTCCTGCTCCTGGTTGGATACAATGCCCCCTTTTTTCCGCTTTTGTATTTGTCAAGTTTTATTTTTTATTTTTTTGTTCTATAATATATACCAGACAAATATACCAGACAACACGGCTACGCCCGATTGCAGGGGCCCGCGCACGCGGGTTGCGCAGTGAGCCGGGCGAACGGAGCAAGGAACCCCCGGAAAGCGGGTATCTTGCCATGGCCTGTCCCTGCGGAATACGCCCATGAGGGGGTAAAGCACACTGCAGTGCCGTCCTGAATGGACTGAAGGAGGACATGAACAATTCAAAATGGTTTTAAGTCTTTACAATATAGGTTTATTTGTGCAATAATGGGGATACAATGAAAAAAGCAATACTTTCACCTTCTATATTATCCGCTGATTTCTCTGATTTGGCTTCTGCGATTTCCCTGATTGAACAGAACGGCGGTTCCATGGTTCACATTGATGTTATGGACGGGCACTTTGTCCCACAGATTACATACGGCCAGCCGGTCATTCAGTCGGTACGAAAATGCACTGCGCTTCCTTTTGACGTGCATCTTATGATAGACAGGCCTGAAGAGAGCCTTAAATCATTCTTGGATGCGGGGGCGGATTACCTGACGTTCCATATTGAGTCCACAAACCATGCGGATCTCTGCGTGCAGACTATACACGAGGCGGGGAAGAAGGCGGGTATTGCACTCTGCCCTGCCACTCCCCTTTCTGCCGTTGAGCATCTGCTGCCTCTTGCCGACCTTGTGCTGGTGATGACGGTGAACCCTGGCTGGGGCGGACAAAAACTTATCCCCTATACTGTGGACAAAGTGAAAAAACTTGCCGATATACAAAGGGAAGGAAACTTTCCGTTCCTTATTTCGGTTGACGGCGGAATCAACGCCAAGACTTTACCCTCTGTGATTGAGGCCGGGACGGATGTTGTGGTTTCCGGTTCATCTTTCTTTAAGGGGGAGCTTAAATGGTAAGGATCAAGGCTCTGGTATGCTCGGTTGTGATTGGCTCTTGTGCCGCTTTGGGGCTTTGGGCCCAGAATAAACCGCTTGAAATGGGGTACGAGGCATTCCGCGGCAGGGACTGGAACAATGCAAGCCTTTTCTTTAGGCAGGCTGTAAACCAGGACAGAAGGTCAAACACTGACGAGGTGTGGTGCGTCCTTATCATGAGCGAGATGTATGCCCAGAACTATGCGGAAGCCGTGAACGACTGCGCGAGTTTTGCCTCGCAGTTCCCGGCAAGCGCACTTGGACCGTACATTGAATACCAGAAAGGCAGGGCTCTGCATTCTCTTGGCCGTAACGAAGCGGCCGTGCTTGTGCTGAGCGACTTCTGCCACCAGAATCCTTCCAGTCCTATGTATGCCTCTGCGCTTTACTGGCTTGGTGAATGTTTCTATGCTGACTACAACTATGAGGCTGCCCGGCAGCTTTATGAGAAAGTGGTTGTCTCATATCCTGAAGATGCCCGTGCTCCTGACGCACAGTTCAAGCTTGACGCGATTGCGCAGAGCGACCGCGAGCAGAAGCTTCTGTTTCTGCTCCGCATGACTGGTGAGGAATATCTTAGTTCAAGGGAAAACTATGAGAGGCAGCTCAAGCAGTATCAGACCGAGGATATTGTGGAGCTCAGAAAGCAGCTTTCGGAGGCAAACGAACGCATTGCCGAGCTTGAGACACGTGCGGCCGAGGCTTTGAATGCGGCTCAGAATGCAAATGCAAAGATTGAACGTATAAATCAGGAATCAGCCAAGGCCAACTCACCTGTTTCTGAAGAAGAACTTTCCGCCCTTAAACTCAAGGCGGCACAGCTGCAGAAGCTTTTGGACGAAAAATTGTCTGCCGGAGCAGAAAAATAACAGGGGATTTTTTCAATGCTGAACTCTTACCATGACAATAAACTCAAGACTTCTTTGTTGATAAGTATGATGGCATTGTGTATTGCCAAAGTTCCGGCACTTGGAGCAACTATCAGGGGGCTTAAGACTGACGAGGTGACTGGCTGGGCTTATGTCAAGGGAGATAGCTTTTCCCTTTCCAAGGGTGAGGTTTCTATTTTTCTTGACTCCAAGGAAAACTCTGTGAACCTGTTGGCTGTGAGCCCTAAAAAACTGCGCATTCCTATGTTCTCAAAAGGGGACGAGGCCAAGTACATGAATTTTTATGTGCGCTTTGGCGGGAAGGATTATGCGCTTATCCCAGGCAAATCTATTACGGTGGAGACCCGTCTTACTGAATATGGTGCCCAGCTGTGCTATGTGGTGGAAAAAAAGGTTATGGTTGTGGCGGACTTTACGCTGCTTCCTTCTGATCCTGCCAATGGCAATGTGGACACTGTGCTTTTTTCTCTCTATGCGGTGAACCTTACAAAGAAGGCTCAGCCTACTGCGCTCAAGATTGTTTTCAATACCTACCTTGGGGAAAATTCCCAGAGCCACTTTGAAAGTGCCCAGGGAGAGCTTCCTGGCAACCACACGTTCACTTCGATCAAGAAGCTGAGGTGGATTTACTCCGGCAAGGCTGACCGTTCTGTTGCGTTCCTGTTTGATGGCAAGGGTATTTCCACTCCTTCATGTGTTATGACTGCGCCTCTCAGGCAGCTCACTGCAAAGAAGTGGACGCCGGCTGTC
>CAMNHD010000307.1 GCA_946538875.1 uncultured Treponema sp. | reverse complement strand
GGCCTTTACTTCCGCCTCTGTAACCATTGTATTATAGTAGTCGTATGAATTCCATCCCATAGGTGGTCTCGGAGCCACTGAGTTCTTTGAATACATATTGTTCCTGCCTTTAGTTTTCTATTAAGTAAGCATATTCTAATGCGGCATAGGCAATAAAGTCAATAATCAGAATTTACGTCAGTCCGCATAAGCCGGTTCAGCACGTCACATAAAAAAAGAGCCGCAGCAAAGCCACGGCCCAGTTTTTCAAATATCACCTGTGATTCAAGGACTTATTTCTTGAAAGTGATTTTTGTTGAATAGTCTGTTGCTGACCAGTCTGGGTTCACAACCATGCTCAGTGAAGTGTCAAGGGAAGCAGGCTTTGTGAACTTGTATGAGCGGTGGGTAGCGGCACAGTCGAAAGAAATTGTGACACCACTTGTAAGGCTTCCGCTGACCTTGAAGTTTGAGATGTTTGAGTCATTGAAGTCAAAAATCTCTTCGCCTGTAGAGCTCAGCTTAAGGATGATGTGACCGTCTGCACGGAATGTCCAGTCTGCGTCATAAGTCTTGTCCTGCCAAGTTCCCTCAATTCCCTTGAGATCCAGAGCAAAAGCACCGGCAATGCTGACCAATGCAACTGCAACCAAAGCAAGAATCTTTTTCATAGATTTCTCCTTGTTATTTAAGATACAACCATTATAACCCATTGATTCAGATTTTCAAGAGCCTAAAGCCATATTAAGGAGAACTTTTTCAGAATAAAAAGAATTCTGGTGACTCATGGATAATTTAAAGAAATTTGAAAATTTATCTAGTTTTTTTTTCATATGTGTGCTAAACTTATATTAAAAGTATGGTTGCAAAACGCATTGGCTATTAAATAAAGATGAATTGTCAAGGAGAATATTATAATGAAAAAACTTCTGCCTCTCTTAGCAGCATTATTAGTATCTTCAAGTTCAGTTTTTTCCGTGGAATTAACATTCCGTCTTACCCCGGGAATCGCATTTCCCACCGGCAATAACTTCAAGGTGGGTGGAACTGGTCAGCTACAGGCGGACGTGGACATGTTCGGTTTCCTGACAGCTGGACTGGAAGGTGTTTTCTCACTGCTGCCTTTGGATGGGCTGAATCAGACTTCCTACATCTATGGTGGAGGTCTTGGCTTAGGCGGTTATTACTACCCTCTTTCCAGGCTTTATCTGGGAGCCGGTGCCGGAGCAGGTATCTACCAGTTCACCACAAGTTCTTCTTCCAGCAGCCAGACATACTCTGATATTTACTGGCGTGCCTATGGTGAAGTCGGATTCCGCTTTACCCCTGAGTTCACACTCTGCGCAAATGCAGGCTTTTCTTCATTTCTCCTTGCAAAGAGCCACGATGTAACCACAAACCAGATTTCTGCAGGAGTCGGCATACGCTACACGATGCCGATCGGCAAGAACAAAGCCTCCGGTGTCATTTTAAGTTCAGAACAGGAAGACTCCGTGTTCCCTCTATTTATGAGTGCTTACAAACAGTGTCCCGTTACAAATGTAATAATCCGCAACAACAACGGTGCCGAGATTACAGACGTAAAGCTTTCGCTCCGTGCAGGCCGCTACAGCGCAAGTACCTACGAGTCACCTGTCATTGCAAGAATAAACAAGTACTCCTCTGAAGAGATACCGATGTTCTGCGACTTCTCCACGGAAATCCTGCGTTTTACGGAAAACGGAAAGATTCTTTGTGAACTAACAGTTGAATACTCGTTCCTTGGAAAAAAGATGCGTGCAGTGCAGAACATGGTTCTGTCTGTATACAGCCGCAATGCATTCACCTGGTCCGACTCGACGGCACTCAGCAGCTTCATAGCTCCGAACGTTCCGGAAATCCTTGAAGTATCAAAGTATATCGCTGGAATTGCCCGTAATAATTTCTATACCGGAATGAACCGCAACATTCAGATGGCGGCAGCCATGCATGAAGCCCTGAGGCTTGGCGGTGTAAAGTATTCAAACGACAAACTTACACCTTACACAAGCTACCACCTTTCCGACGAACTGGACTACATTCAGTACCCTCTGCAGACATTGAACAGCCTCAGCGGTGACTATGACGAACTGGGAATACTGCTTTCAACCTTCCTGCAGTCAGTAGGTGTTCCTACCGGCTACATCCCGCTTGACGACGACTTTATTGTCCTGGTATCAACTGGAACCGCTCCCGGAACTGAAGGAAACCTCTTTGCAAACACAGATGGTCTTGTTATAGATGATGAGTCTGTTTACTTTGGACTTTCAATGGCAAACTTTGAAAAAGGATTTGCCAAGAGCCGCGCCGAGGCATCCCGCAAGATACAGGCGGCCCTGAGCAATGAGGATTCGGTATTTGAATACACCAAGGTCTCTGCCGCATGGGATCTGTATAAACCGGCTGTATTCAGTGAAAACGGAACTTACTTTGAGACGCCGACTGCCACCGCCATTACAGAAAGAACCGTGGCCGCAATCAAGGATTACATCAATTCTGATTTGACTCAGGTACTCGCACGCGCAAGAACTTCAGGTGATTCCAACAAGATTGGCGTCGCTCTCATGCGCATGGGCCGCTACTCCGAGGCAAAAACTGAATTCAACAAGGCAGGCACTGTAAAGGCCCTTAATAATCTGGCAACCGTCTATATGATTGAAAAGAATTATACTGCCGCAGCAAGCACTTACAAGAAAGTACTTGCCAAGGAACCGGACAACAGAATTGCCCTCAAGGGTCTGGAAAATGCTAATGCCAAGCTCGGCTTGTAGGAGGCTGTATGAAAAAACTTCCTTTGCTTCTTGCCGGTTTGCTTGCAGGAACGGCTGCATTTGGGGCTGAGTTGCAATTCAGGCTGCTTCCTGCTTTTCCGGTACTGGTACAGACTCCTCTCTCCTCTGCATTTTACGGAACTCTGGCTGTGGACCTGTCCCCTTGGAATTTCAGGGCCAACGACAAGCTGTTTTTCAGTGCACAGGCAAGTATTCTGCCGTTAAGCGCCACAGGTATAGAACCTTTCATGAACCTTGACTTTTCTCTTGCCGGTGGTTACGAATTCACACCGATTGACCGTCTTACCATTGCCGGCGAAGGCTTTGTCGGCTTGTGGCGTGCTCCGGAAATTGGGCTGAAAGAATC
>CAMNHD010000306.1 GCA_946538875.1 uncultured Treponema sp. | reverse complement strand
CCCTCACGGGGGCGTGAATTGAAACACTCTGGCTTAATCCTATTGCTATAAAATGCCAGGTCGCTCCCTCACGGGGGCGTGAATTGAAACAGCCATAAAGCACTAATAAGGGCATGGAAGCAGTCGCTCCCTCACGGGGGCGTGAATTGAAACTGGTCAGTCTGCTTCTGCTTTGGCTTCTGCGCGGTCGCTCCCTCACGGGGGTGTGAATTGAAACAAGCTAAACATAGACATGGCAAACCTAAGAAAAGTCGCTCCCTCACGGGGGCGTGAATTGAAACAACTTTGAAAACGGTCGGTTTTATGATGATAATCTGTCGCTCCCTCACGGGGGCGTGAATTGAAACCGAGATGATAATAACCACCATGATTCAAAATATAATGTCGCTCCCTCACGGGGGCGTGAATTGAAACAAGCATACGCTGGAGACTAAGAAGCAGTATATCAGTCGCTCCCTCACGGGGGCGTGAATTGAAACTCTCTGGCTTGCGTCCTGTAGCCTTGTTGCCTTTCGTCGCTCCCTCACGGGGGCGTGAATTGAAACGAGATTGTGGAAAATGCCTTCTTCGCTTAACTGTGAAATAAGAAGACCTGTATCAATATAAAAGACTTTGAACTCACTTGGATTTTTTGCAGCTTCCAGTGGAAAAGTAAGTTCATTTTTATTGAATGCACGGACTACTAGTCCAGCTTTGTCATTTTTCAAAGGATAAAATGTGACATTCAAGGCTTACGGGGTGTGTTTCAAGAACCAGGCGGGCGCATGGGCGTGGAGGGCGCGGGAGCGGTGGCCGCGGAAGCGGGCACTGACCGTAGGGGAACCCGGAAGGCCCGGGGACTGTGGGGTGGTTTGTTTGTGCGGAAGGGGGCGGGTGGAAAATGGAATGTGCCCAGAGAGGGGGGGGATGTGTTGAGAAATGTGCGGAATAATCCTATAATGGTTTTGGCCTCTGCGCCGGGAGTTTTTATGAGAAGAATTTTTTGCGTGCTGTTTGCGGTTTTGTTTTTGCCTGCTGTCTATGCAAAAACTTTGTATGTCAAGTATTCTGATAGTATTGATTGGCAGATTAGAAATGCTTTCACTAGACTGATTTCTGAGGCTGGGAATCGGGAGCTTTCGGATTCTGTTTACGATTTTATTTATTACAATGATGAAAAAGATGCTGACTGGAAAAAGGCTTTGGATCTTGTAAAGGCTTCTGGCAACAAGGCTCTTTATGACAAGGCGGAGGCTCTTTTGTCTGTCTGGGATACTGAGGGGATCTTTAAGGCGGCTTTGGAATCTGTGGATTCTGATGCAAAGGCTGAGGGATACTCGGTGGTGGACTTTTCTACTGTCACGCTGAGAAGTGCGCCGGGGAAAAGTGCTGCTTCCAAGGAGGTCGAAAGGCTTGAGAGGGTGAGGCAGTCGATGGTGGAGAATAATGAGCGGTACGGCGGTTGTTTTGCGTCTTCTTCCATTGACGGTATGCCTTATGATGAGTATATTGCGGATCTTGACAGGAAGATTGCTGAGCAGAAGGCTCTTGCGCAGAAGGCGGAGTCTGAAGGACTGCTGCCGGATGAATGTTATCCGCGTGTGAATATTGAATTGAAAGTTGAATCTGGTAGAACTGACTTTTCTTGTCTTGAACTGGAGCTGACTTTTTCTTTGGACGAACAAAACGGTGTTTTCAATACTTACGACTTGAATATTGACTACCTTGATGACAAGAAAGCAAAGGCGGATTTCCTGCACAAGGTGATTGCGGCTTTTTTACCCTACATGGACAGCTCTTATGTTCCGCTTGATGCACCGGAAGTGATTGACTCCCGTTCTCTTGAGGCTGCGCAGGTTTCTGTGGCGGCCAGGAGTGATTTTTCTTTTGTGCTGAGTGACGGTAGAGCGATGTTCGATTATGGTTCCGACTGGAATCTCCGTGAGAATCTTACCAAAAAAGTAACCGGCGGAAAATCGTACACGACTTTGTGGAGGACTTTCAGCCCTGACGGAAAGACTGTAGAGTTTGCGAATATGAGCAATCCAAATGTCTCTTACTTTGACGAGAACAATTCGCCTAAGGGCAAGGTTCTTTACAATTTTCCTTCTGCCGGAAACTTCAGTCTTGGGTTCTCTAAAACCGGCGAACCTTATGTGGTTGATCCGATGAAAAAGATTTTCTATTTTGTTGACGGGAAATCCAAGGAACTTTCGGCTTTTCCATATCCTGTCTATTATGCTGACGGTGTGAAGATGGGACCTGATGCTACCTTGATGTTCCAGGTCAGGGACTTGATTTTTGTTTATTCGACAAAGGATTCCTCTCTAATTAAGGTGATCCGTCTGGAAGAAAAAGATCATTATATCTCATGGGTGACGGATGACGGCGGATTGCTCACCGTCAATTATTCTGTTCTGTGCAGGTTTGCTCCTAACGGGCGGCTTGTGTGGAAGCTCCCGTTTGAGTCTTCCATGAAGTATTCTGTTGTCTGCGGCGACTGCGGGGGAATGTATTATCTCTATGACGCTGTGAGCAAGAAGTTTTCACGTTTGGCTGAGCGTGATGCCAAGCTTCCGGCTGTGCTTGCCGTGCTGAGAAAAAACAACGGTCAGCCGGAAAATTCTTCTCTTACAAAAATTGCGGCTGGTTACAAGGAGAATGCTGATGCTCTGTATGCGGCGAAGTCATGGGCTTCTGCGCTTGAGTATTATGGAAAGTATCTTGAAATCTGCCCTGCTGATTCTGCAGCAGCAGACAAGAAACTTCTTTGCGAAGTCGCGCTGAACAAAAAGACTGCCGGCGAAAAGTCGGAGGAGGCGCTTTCGCTTTTTGATGAATATGGTGAGGAGACTGCAAGGCCTTTGTATCAGGAGGCGATGAAGCTTCTGGAAAAACTGAGGAAGCAGGTTCCGTGGGACACTGACGTGCAGGAAATGTATTCTGAGCTTAGGGAGGCTTTTGCCCCGGATCAGGATTCTTCTGCGGCGGCGTCTGTGCCTTCTGTGATTGTGGAGGCTGTTGATTTTTCAGTTCTATTCCCTGTGCTTAAGAATGTGTATGCTGACAATCCTTCGGGGTATGTGACTGTGCGCAATACGGGCAGCGCTTCTGTAAAGAATGTTTCTGTCTCTTCATACGTGCGTAAGTACATGGATTTTCAGAGTCAGGGAGAAGTTGTCAAGGTCCTGGGGCCTGGGGAATCTGTTGAGC
>CAMNHD010000305.1 GCA_946538875.1 uncultured Treponema sp. | reverse complement strand
CTTGAATCCTTTACCAAAAGAATAAGCGCGTGGTTTCCAACTTCGAGCGCTCCAATGCCCAGTATTGTATTGCCTCCATAGTTGACCGTGAATGTGTTTGAATGCTCTGTCTTTGGATAATTATCCAGGAACCATGTATAGCTGGTGTAACCGGCAGGGGCTGTGAATGTTATTCCTGTTTCCGTGTATTCTACAGTAATTTCAAGCTCGGTTTCCGTTTCCTTGGCAAGCGGATCCCAGACTGCGGTGAGAGGCAGGTCATGGTCAAGACCGGTGAGTGTCTGTCCGCCTGAATATTCTTCGGTACCGTCGGACCAGCATTTAAAGACGAAGCCGGTATGGGTGAAGGTGTTATCCTTGATTGTGACTGTTTCGCCATAAGCGAATTCCTGCGGTTCCATGTTTCCGGTGCCGCCGCCATTGTTGTAGCTTACCCTGTAGAGCGTGTCTTCCCAGATTGCGAACAGTGAAAGGCTGTCGCTGATGCTTATTTTCTGACCTGGGGTGTAGTTGGTTCCCGAGCCGTCAGCGAATGTGTTCCAGCCTACGAATTTTTTGCCCGGGTATGTGAAGGCACAGTCCTTGATTGTCGCCTGGTCGCCGAATTCAAAGAAGTCGCTGTCAAAGCCGCTTTCGCCATTATTGCTGTAGTAGAAGATGTCGTAGGAATTTTTTACCCACTGCGCATAAAGAACTACGGTTTCGCCCTGATGTGTTGTCAGGTTTGAGACTGACTCACCGTCGGCGTACTGGTAGTGGCCGTTCATTGTCTTTTCCATTCCCCAGCCGGCAAAGCTGTAGCCGTATCTGGTGAATGTGTTCAGGGGCAGGGTGACTGTCAGACCGTATTCGGTGAAAATGCTGGACATTGGTGAAGTCTCTTCTCCGCCGTTGGGATCGAACATGATGGTGTATTGGACGCGTGTGACTGATGTGGGGTAGAAACTTGCTGGTTCAGGGCTTGCTATCAGATTCATGACATCTTTGCTGCTGACTGTCTGGATGTTTGATGGAACGCTTGTGGATTCGCCTGAATCGCTTGACGGATTGTTGTAGTAAGTCCAGCCGCTGTATTGGATGCCCTCTGAAAAGATTCCTGTATCGTCTTCCGCCGGGTTGAACAGATCCCAGACATTGTAGAAGCGTCCTATATAATAAGTGGCGGTAATAAAGCCTGCATTTGGGTTCACTGCGGGGGATTCAGTGTAGAATGTGTAGGTTGTCTTGAACGGTTCCTGGTAGGATTCGTAGCTGTTGCAGCCGGAAGCGGATACGCTCAGCACCAGTCCTGCCGCAAGCATGGAAATTACAGTGTGTCTCTTTTTCATGTTCTGCCTCCTACAGTCTGAGTCCTATGTTGAAGTATGGCATAAGTAGGCCTGTCTTTACAGGATTCATTGGTATGTGGTTGAAGTCTGCACCAAGTTCCATGACAAAGTGTTTCTTTGGGTTGAAGAACAACGAGGCGCCGAGTCCTGCGTCCAGGAATGTAAAAAGTTCTCTTTTGTTGACCTGGCGGCTGGTGTCGTCCTGAACATATTCAAAATTCCTTAGAAGCATCATCATGCCTGCGTTGGCCTTGAGGGCAAGATATGTTGTCTTGTTGAAAAGCCGTATCTGGTAGACTGCCCCAAGCTTGTATATCATCGGGATTGTGTGGGATGCGAAGTATTCCGGATAGCTCAAGTTCTGGGTGTATGACACGTCTGCTGAAAATTCAAAGCCCAGGCGCTGTATGCCGTTTGTGAATTTGAATGGAAGCCATGAGATTCTGAGGTCTGCCACAGGAAGTATGGGCAGGTCGCTCGTTGACATGAAGGCTCCGTCGTAGAGGCTTATGTCCGCACCTAAGCCGATCATGATGTTCACGTCCTTGAACTGGTATGGCATCAGTGCCTTCCGCTCTTTTTCCATGCGCTCAGCTTCTTCTTCACGCCTCTGCCTCTCTTCTTCTTCCTGGGACTGACGGTGCTTTGCTTCTTCATCTTCCTGTGCCTGCCGGATTCTTTGGTTTGCAGGGTTTTCGTCAATGTCTATGGTGCTTGATTCTGCTGATGCTCCGCCGGTGTTTGTTATGCGCATTTTCCACTGGCCTTCCGGGGTTTCAGGGAACTGGGCACCAATGGCTCTTACTGCAAGTTTTCCCTGGACAGTCTCACCGGTAAGCGGGTTCACCAGTTCTACCCTGGAGTCTTCTGTGACCTTGTCTGCGTTTATGCGGACTACAAAACTTCTGCCGTCTTCAAGGAACACAGCGCTTGTCTCGTTGGAAATAATCTGGGGTGTTCTCATGTCCAGCTGCGCTTGTGCCGGCACTTCCTTTTCAACCGGCACTTGACGGGTGTTTTCCCTGATGGTCAGGGCAGTGGACTGCATTGAGCTTCCGTCGTCGTATTGAACTTTCAGTGTCCAAGTTCCGCTGCTGATTTCAGACATGGTTGTCCGGCCTGATGATGAGGAGAGGGGCAGTTCAATTTCCTGACCGGTGGCGGAGTTGACAAAAATCATTTTTGTCGGACTTGGTGCGGCGCCTTGGACTGGTGCAGGTACGGGAACTTCCTTGATGACTTCGACAGGGACTTCCTTGATGACTTCGACGGGAACTTCCTTGACCACTTCCTTAATGACTTCCCTTACCGGCTGGTCCGGGGAGGAAACAGGGACTTCCTTAATAACTTCGACAGGGACTTCCTTGATGACTTCCTTTACGACTTCTACCGGTACTTCCTTGATGACTTCCTTTTCAACTTCGCGGACAACTTCCACAGGAACTTCCTTTACGACTTCGACCGGAACTTCCTTTATGATTTCCTTTTCAACTTCGCGGACGGATTCCTGGATGGAAAGAGGTTTTGTTTCTGTGGCAGAAAGTGTTTCCGAAGAGACACGGATTTTCCATTCGCCGCCGCTGAGCGCTGGTGCGGGGCTTGACTGCGATGTTCCGGCGCCGCTTAGTGGAAGCCGCACGGTTTCGTTTGTCTGGATGTTGACAAGTTCTATCACAGTGGGGGCCGGTTGGCGGACGGAAAAACTTATGGGTCTTGAGTCTGCTGTGTAGCCGGAGGGGTTCTTGACCCGGAGCTTCCACTGACCGGCTGTTACGGCTGGGAATGAGAGCTTGTCGGCTCTCTGCACCTCTGAGCCTGAGATAACCTGTTCTGTGCCGCGCTTTAGATTTATGCTGCCTGGAACGGT
>CAMNHD010000304.1 GCA_946538875.1 uncultured Treponema sp. | reverse complement strand
CATAATGACGCTCGCTTGCAAACCAGTATCCCTTGCGCTCCAGGATGCCAATCATCTTCTGCGAGGAATAATTGTTATAGGAAAGCCCTTCCCCGCTGGATTTAAAGATAAAGCATCTCTTTGCCCTTTCGCCGCGTTTCCCCACAGCAGGAAGACTCCTGCAGAAATCCACCATAATCTTAGGCGCGTTGAACCCGTGGACAGGATAGCCAAAGCCTACCAGGTCAAAGCCACTTGGATCAGGAGGCGGAAAATCGGCCCCAAGACGGTAAATCTGTGTGTCATAGTCCTCAAGGAATTTCTTGTACAGTTCCGCCACCATCATAGTGTTGCCGGTGCCGGAAAAAACATAAAGCACAGCCTTCATCAGAAAACCCCCGCGCTATCTACGGCCGGCAGGAACAATCAGATCATCGTCCTCATGCTCGTCATAAGGATAGACATTGTTTTCCTCTGCCTTGGAATGAGTGTCGTACCACACCTGGGCATAGAACGGAATCTTTGCAGAAACCTTGTCGAACGCCCATGGAGTAGCCTCGCAGCATTCAGGACACCAGAAGCCGGCCTTGAGCACCGCATAAGGAGTAGAGCTGAACTCGTGACCATTGTGACACTTCCACTTGATGGCAGTATGCAGGTCACCCTTTTTCATAGACTCAGAAACCACCTCGCCAGCACGGAAAGCAGCAGCAGACTTCATGTCCGCAAGGTCAAGTTCGGAATCAGGCTTGGACTCGTCGTAACCGTGATCCAGCTTATAGCGGTCAGCCTTGGATTCATCCTTAAGGTCATTGTAGTCAATGCTGCCGTCAGGAGTCTGTCCCTTTGCAAGAACAGGATACTCGCTCCACTTGCGCGGAATGGCGTTGAAGGCATCCATACCGCCAAAAAACGCATCCACGCGCCCCTTTTTGCCAAGGCGCACCCAGTTCATAGGAGCATTTGAATTAGTCAGAAGACGTTCAATCGCAAACTTTCTGATAAGCCCGGACGGAACAATGCGGCCCAGTTTGTAGTACCACATCTGCCTTGCCATACGCTTCCAGAAATCCGCAGAAGATTCGCGTCTGTAGTCAAGCCACTTGTCGAGCACCCAGGAGTCAGTGTACCAGACACCGTGGAAGTTGCGCGGAATATTCCATTCCGGGTTAAAGAATTTCTCAGCGCTGGCCCCCATCAGGCCAAAGCCATAGTTGAACGTCTCGTAACCAGTCTCACGGCATGACGCACCGCCGCCGATGTTGTAACAGTTCTTCCAGAAACCGTCCAGCTTGCCGTCAAGGTCGCGGTCAACAAGATGCTCAATCATCAGGCCCGAGTCCCTGTCAGTAATCCACTCGAACGGAGCATTCCAGCAAGTGTGGAACATAAGCCCGTCATTCATGTTGTTGGCAAGAAAATACTTGTGGTAAACCGCAGTCTGGCGGAGCACAACCCAGTTAGGCAGCCCGCTTTCCAGGACAAAACGCTCACCCTTGATTTTGCTGGCAGAATAATAATCGTAGGCACTTGACATCACAGGGTCACCCATACGGCACCAAGGATGATGATAGTCGCGGTTACCATAGACAGCAACAGTCGAAATATGCACAAGCTTGATTTTGTCAGCACGGCCGGTATTCTTTATAGCCGCCACAATATTCTGAGTACCAGTATAGTTGGTCGCCCATGTGTTGTCAGGATTATGATCCGCCTTTGGAGGAATCACAGCACCACAATGAACCACATAATCAGAATCCTTAACCAAAGCCGGCACAGCCTCGTAAGACTGAAGGCCTCCCTGCACAATCTGAATTCTCTCGCCGCCACGCTTCAGCAGCTTCTTAAAAAAATTCCGTCCCTTGGAAGGATTACGCACCAGAAGCTTAATCAAAGACACATTCGCAGAATCCAGCAGGTGGGAAACAACCTCACCTCCCATCGCACCAGTAGCGCCGGTCACGGCCACCACAACCCGTTTATTCTGAACATTCATTTCCATGGCGGTTATTATAGAAGATTTCCGCAAATAGTTAAAGCCCCACCCGCAGCACACGCCACCTCCGCCAGCCCACTTTCTCTGCGGCGTCCCCGGACCGCATCACCTTGCATTCCACCCCCAAGAGCCATGCACCCACGCACCGGTGTTCCGCCCTTCGCTGAACGCTCATTGCCGTCCGGCTTCACCGGCCGCCAACTCCGGGGCTCCATACCGGGCCGCACGGCTGGGAAAAATCCCTGCCAAAGTCAGACAAAAACACCGGCCCTGGAGCCAAATACTTTCTTCCATATAATTGCAAGCCGTGCTATACTGTCCGCAAGGAGTTTTGTGGCTATGGAAGAATTCAGAACCAAGCGGAATGACCTGCTTGCACAAAAGGTCATCAAAGGATTGGAATCCCGTGGCATGACGGGGTATTATGCTCACTCAAAAGAGGAGGCTCTGTCCCTTGCGTTGTCAATGATTCCAGAAGGATCAAACGTTTCAAAGGGCGGCTCCATGTCGGTAAAGGAAATCGGACTTTCCGCAGCTTTGGAAAACGGAAACTACAAGTTCACCGACAGGGACAAGCGCGGCCCCGGTGCGGAGGATCCACGGACGGCAGCTTTGCGTGCCTATGATGCAGACGTTTATCTCTGTAGTGCAAACGCAATGACGGAAGACGGAGTGATCGTGAACATAGACGGCAACTCCAACAGAGTGTCGGCACTTGCATTCGGGCCAAAGAAAGTGATTCTGATTGTGGGCATGAACAAAATCGCCCCGGACGTGGACAGTGCCCTGAAACGCGCCCGTAACGAAGCAGCTCCGATCAACGCACAGCGCTTTGGCCTGAACACACCCTGCTCAAAGACAGGCTCCTGCATGAACTGCAGATGCCCCGACACAATCTGCTGCCAGTTTTTAATCACACGCTATTCACGCCACCCCGGAAGAATCCACGTGATTCTCGTGAACGAGGCGCTGGGATTCTAACATGCAGAGTGTCATTTCTAAGTTCGACTACAAAAACATTCCGCAGATTGTGGACACAGTTCTCCCGATATGGACCTCACCAGAGATGCGCCCTGACTATGCACGGCTCTATGCAGAACTAATCCTGCGCAGCAACATTTTCGACAACGACTTTGCCCTTCAGCTCCAGGACGGGGAAAAATTCTGCAGTGCGGCATTCGCTGTGACAAAGGGAGAGCAGAACAATGCGCACAAATGGC
>CAMNHD010000303.1 GCA_946538875.1 uncultured Treponema sp. | reverse complement strand
GCTCGGACAGCTCGGAACCTCCGGAATAAAGCTCATCCGAATGCTCCGGACCGCCGGTCGCAGCATATTTCCATTCAGCCTCGGTCGGCAGGCGGTAACCGTCCGCCTCAAAGTCACAGATCACAGAATTCCACAAAGCCTTGGCCTCGTCAGGATCAGAAATTCTGGCAACAGCAGGCCACTTTGAGACATCGGTGGTACCCATAAGGCTATACGCAGGAGTAAGTCCCGCAAGAACACTCAATTTGTTGCAGAACAAAACGGCATCATACCAGCTCACTTCCTCCACAGGACGCCTTTCACCCTTAAAATGAGAAAGGTTTTCTCCTGTAACCGCCTTGTACTGAGCCTGGGTCACCTCGGTTCTCAAGATTGAAAAAGCCCTGACAGACACCTCGTGGACAGGTTTCTCGTTATTTTCATAATCAGAACTCCCCATCAAAAAAGATCCGGCCTGGACCTGAATCATATCATCCGCAACAGCCTCTGCGACACCAGGGAGAGAAGCCGCGGCACGCGCAAGGACAGATTCCGGCGGAATAGAATCTTCAGCAGCAGAAACTTCATCCATAACCTCGTCAAGATTCAGGACAGTCCCATCACTCCCAGCCTGAGCAAACAAAGATAGAGCAAAAACCATACCCAGAGTAGAAAGACATATTTTCTTAAGATTCAATTGATTCCTCCAATAACAAGAATTATAACACCATCACTCAAATATTTCAACAAGGATTTTCCTTGAACTGCACCGCACAGTCCACAGGGCACCGTCGGCTGCAACCGGCCGGCGTTCCATCCCCTGTCCCCGTTTTCCGTGGTTCCGGCCCCAGCCTCCATTACCGGCCGCAAAAGCGTCCGGCAACGCCTCCGGCGCCACTACAACCGGGCGTAGCCTGCTTTGTTTTTACAAAGCTTGATTTCCATGCCCATCAACACAGCACACTTGAATCTATTGCGATAGAAGTGTATTATAATAGGTAAACATTTATCCCAAACGCACAATGTTTTGACAGAACCACAACCAGGAGGCCTGATATGAGATGCCCCTCATGCGGAAGCATGGATGACAAGGTTATAGAATCACGCGCAATGGCCAACGGAGACAGCATAAGACGCCGCCGCGAGTGCAACTCCTGCCATTACCGTTTCACAAGCTACGAGCGCATAGAAGAAAAGCCGTTTATGGTAGTAAAGCGTGACGGAAGACGAGAACCGTTCGAAAGGGAAAAACTCTCCCGAGGTATAGAAAGGGCACTTGAAAAAAGACCAGTGTCCACCAGTTTCACCGAACAGATTGTCACGGAGATAGAAGACCAGGCCTATGCAATGGGCAAGGTCTCACGGGAAATCTCCACTTCCGACCTGGGAGAAATTGTCCTTCAGCGCCTCAACACTGTGGACAAGGTTGCATACATCCGCTTTGCCAGTGTCTACAAGCATTTCAATAATCTGGACGAATTCATACAGGAAGTTCAGAAGGTCGGGAATCAGCCAGGTGCTTGACTCCTACCTTGAGAAGAAGGACTGGACTGTAAGCGAGAATGCCAGTCAGACCTATTCACTCAGCGGTCTTTCACTTTACTGCTCTCAAGAACAGATAGCCAGCCACATGCTGACCAGGGTCTACCCGCAGAAAGTGTCCCAGGCACACATATCCTGCGCCATCCACATACACGATCTGGGAGTCCCAGGCGGATACTGCACAGGATGGAGCCTAAGACAGCTGATACAGAGAGGAATCTGCGGAGTAGCCGGAAAAACATCGGTTCCTCCCGCCGAAACCCTTGGACAGATACTAAGCCAGACAGCGGCGTTTCTTTCCATAATGCAGAACGAATGGGCTGGAGCACAGGCACTTTCATCCTTCGACACCTATCTGGCCCCGTACATAAAAAAGGAATCACTCACCCAGGAACAGGTGCATACGGCAGTGGAGGCCTTCATCTACAGCATGAACATGCCCTCGCGCAGCGGAACCCAGCCGCCATTCACGAACATCACGCTGGACTGGATGGTTCCCCCCGACCTAGCCGATAAAAGAGCCGTCTGTGGAAAGCTTACAATGGACTTCACTTACGCAGAATGCCAGAAAGAGATGGACATGCTGAACAGGGCGCTGCTTGAAGTCTACATACAGGGCGACAGTCAGGGACGCGGCTTTGAATACCCCATTCCAACCTACAACATAGGCCCGGACTTTGACTTTGACGGCACAAACGCAAAGCTGCTCTTCACCCTGGCCTCAAAGTACGGTACCCCATATTTCCAGAACTTCATCAACTCGGAACTCAACCCCGGGGATGTCAGGGCCATGTGCTGCCGTCTGAGGCTTGACAAAAGGGAACTGCGCAGGAGAGGCTCAGGACTGTTCGGCTCCGACGAGTTCACGGGAAGCATAGGTGTTGTCACAGTAAACATGCCGCAGCTCGGACTATTGTCGCATACCAGGGATGAATTCTTCAGACGTCTTCTAGAACTCATGGAGACGGCGAAATAAAGCCTTGTCTGCAAACGTCACTTTGTCCTGGAAAACATGGAAAGAGGGCTTTACCCCTACACAGCCGCATACCTTCCTTCACTGGACAACCACTTCTGCACAATAGGACTCTGCGGGATGCATGAGTGCTGCATGAATTTTCTAGGACAATCCATCGCCAGTCCCGGAGGAAAGGCCTTTGCGGAAGATGTTCTTTCGTTTATGAGGGAAAAGCTCAGGACATTCCAAGAGGAAACAGGCCTCCTATTCAACCTGGAGGCAAGCCCTGCAGAAAGTGCCTCATACCGTCTTGCCCTGCATGACAGCACCACATACCCCGGAGCCTGCACAAGCGGCACCTCCGAACCATACTACACAAACAGCACCCAGCTGCCAGTCGACTCAACAGACGATATATTCACTGCACTTGACCACCAGGAAAAGCTTCAGGCGATGTACACAGGAGGAACCGTCTTCCACGCTTTTTTAGGAGAACAATTTCCTGACCCAAAATCCGCAGCATCCTTGACAAGAGCCATTTTCACACGCTACAGGATTCCCTACTTCACGCTAAGTCCCACATATACTGTATGCCCCGTCCACGGTTACCTTTCAGGGGAACAGCGTCAATGTCAGGCATGTGCGGCATCAGGCAGAGACCCCACCCGGACCGAGGTCTATTCAAGGATAGTGGGCTATTACCGCTCAGTCACAAACTGGAATCCAGGCAAAAAGTC
>CAMNHD010000302.1 GCA_946538875.1 uncultured Treponema sp. | reverse complement strand
GAACTTGACGACGAGATTGTGAAGTCTGCTGCGCTTCACTCGAACAAAGCTATTGTTGTAATAGGCAGAAACTCCGGTGAAGACAAAGACTTTCTCAGGGAAAAAGGCAGCTACTTTCTGACAGACATTGAATATTCAAACCTAAAAAAAATATGCGGTGCATTCCAGAATGTAATCATTGTGTTCAACACTTCCGGCATCATAGATACCGCATGGATTGACTCTCCGGATTTTCATGGACATATAAAGTCTGTACTCTATGCCTGGCAGGGTGGTCAGGAAGCTGGACGCTCCTGCGCAACAATTGTAAGCGGCACTGCTGTACCAAGCGGAAAACTCACTGACACAATAGCACGCAGCATTGATGACTACCCCTCCACCAAAAACTTTGGCGCGGAGAAGAATTTCTATGCGGAAGACATCTACGTTGGATACCGCTACTTCAACACTTTTGCAAAGGAGGCAATTCTTTTTCCATTCGGGTACGGACTTTCATACACAAGCTTCTCTCTGGAAAAAATTTCCGCTGCCTTCCGCAAAGAAGACATGAGCCTGGCTGTCCGCGTTACTGTAACAAATAGTGGCAGGAATTGGGCAGGCAAGGAAATTGTACAACTCTATCTTTCTGCGCCACAGGGTAAACTTGGAAAGCCCCTGCGTGAACTTGCCGCCTTTGCAAAGACTAAGGAACTGGCACCTGGTTCTTCACAAGAACTTATACTCACCTGCTGCCTAAAAGATTTTGCAAGTTACGATGATTCAGGCGCAACAGGAAACCAGTTTGCACACGTTTTGGAAAAAGGTCTTTACAAATTCTATCTCGGAACAGATTCTCTTAGTGCAGAACAGATTTCGATAGAAAGCACTTCAGGAATAGAGTTGGAAGAAACGCTTGTCGTAGAACGTCTTGAACAGTGCGCGGCGCCTACCGTAAGTTTTGAACGAATGACATGTTCCTGCGACTCAAACGGAAAGCCTGTCATGTCATTTGAGAAAGTTCCGCTCAACAAAACAGATATGGCTCAGAGAATACAGGCAAATATTCCTTCCCCGCTCATCAAAGCGCCATCAGCACTGGTAACATTTGACGATGTTAAGGACAATCCTTCGCTTCTGGATTCGTTTATTGCACAGCTAAGCCTTAAGGAGCTCTGCACAATGGTCCGCGGAGAAGGTATGCTAAGTCAGAAAGTCACTCCTGGTATTGCTGCGGCATTCGGCGGTTTGAGCCAGACACTTCACGACACTTACCGCATTCCCTGTGCCGGCTGCGCGGACGGTCCAAGCGGTCTCCGTCTTGACACAGGCGGAGAGGCCTCCCTTTTGCCATCTGGAACACAGCTTGCATGTACCTGGAATCCAGATCTTGTTCAGAAACTTTATACCGAAGAGGGAAAGGAACTTGCCGCACACAAAGTTGACACACTGCTCGGACCCGGTATGAACATCCACCGCAATCCGCTGAACGGTCGTAACTTTGAATACTTTTCCGAAGACCCGCTTCTTAGCGCAGAGATTGCAAAGGCAGAAGTGGCTGGTCTAAAAGAAGGAGGTTCAAACGCTACCATAAAGCATCTTGCGGTAAACTCTCAGGAAACATTCCGCCGCACCACCGATTCTATTGTTTCAGAACGTGCCCTCAGGGAAATCTACCTCAAGCCGTTTGAACTCACGGTCAAGGCCGGTGTGGTCAAATCGATTATGACTTCCTACAATGCAATCAACGGCCACTGGGCAGCAAGCAATTACGATGTGGTCAATACCATACTGCACAAGGAATGGGGCTACACGGGCCTTGTTATGAGCGACTGGTGGGCAGACATGAACGACTGCGTAAAAGGCGGAACGGAAAGCATCAAGAATCTGTCCAGCATGATCCGCGCCCGCAACGACATCTATATGGTTGTTGACAATGACGGTGCAGAAGACAATCTTTTTGGCGACAACCTTGAACAGTCTATTTCCGAAGGAAGCCTTACACTTGGAGAACTCCAGCTCTGCGTAAAGGACATACTGGGCTTTATACTACAGGCTCCTGTATCAAGACGCAATCTTGGACCGCTCAAGGATACCGCCGTTTTTGAATGCTTAAACCTGACCGTATCAGGCAACACCCCTACATGCGATATTGAATTCAACAAGGACTTTATACCCAGCGACAAAACTGTCTACACTGTAACAGTCAGTGGAGAAACCGATGTAAGCGTCGTTGGGCTTATAAATAAAACCGGAGACGATCTTTCTCAGTCAGCAAGCAACATTTTTATCAACCAGAAACCAGGTGCTTCTTTTGAATGCCGCACTACTTTTGGGAAAGACCAACGGGTCACTGCCGCCAAGATAAAACTTCTGCCGGGAACCCACACTGTAAAACTCGAACACACCAAGCCTGGAATCACCATCAAATCCCTGGCCTTTATAACAGAGGAATACAGTCCTGTTATGCGCGGAGTGTTCAAATAAAGCGTTGTATCTTTTGCAGAACAAAAAGAGGAGACTATGAAAAAAACACAAGGATTTTTTACAGAGATTGACGGGGAGAAATGCTATAAAATCTGCAACTATGACTGCATGGAGGACTTCTTCATAACAGTCACGAGTTCTTCCGACATCTGGAATTTTGTGTGGTCAAAGGGCGGTATCACTGCTGGCAGAAAAAATGCAGACCACGCAATCTTCCAGTACGCCACCTGTGACAAAGTCTCCGACTTTAAATACACGACAGGTCCCTATACTCTTGTTTCAATCGACTGTCAGGAAAGCCTGTCTGCCTCAGAAAGTCAATCCCCCTCACCGATCTACTGGGAACCCTTCGCAAAATTCCTTTCATGCAGTCTCAGCGGAATAGAGGACAATACAAGCGAATTCAACCTGTACAAAAATCTCAGCGGCTCCAAAATCTGGTTTGAGGAAGTGAACAAAAAGCATGGCCTTGTTTTCCGCTACTCATGGAGCGCAAGCAAAAAGTTCGGGCTGGTAAAAAAATCATTCATCCAGAACATCGGCACTGAAACCAAAAGCCTTACCGTGATGGACGGAGCACGCAACATAATGCCGGCACTTGCATCCAAAGACCTTCAGAACAACAGCTCCACCCTTCTTGACGCATACAAAAAGACAGACCTTGACCAGGAAAGCCAGGCCGTACTCTTTTCCCTTTCGTCAGCTGTCGCGGACAAAGCCGAACCTTGCGAAGCCCTGCTTGCAAACACATGCTGG
>CAMNHD010000301.1 GCA_946538875.1 uncultured Treponema sp. | reverse complement strand
TCCCTCGGCTTTTTTCCTGGCAATCCAGTCTTCTATTCCAAGTTTTTTCAGTGAGTTCCAGGCTGTGATGTCGGTCAGCATATGCATGAGGTAATAGTCGATGTAGTCAGTCTTGAGCCTGTCAAGCTGTTCCGAAAAGTAACGGTCCATCGCACTTGAATTGCGGATAAGGTACTGGGGAAGCTTTGTGGCTATCTTTACCCTTGAGCGCAGATTGTTTCTTGAGATTATTTCGCCCAATGCGGCCTCGCTCCCAGGATAGATATAGGCTGTGTCAAAGTAATTCACCCCCAGCTCTACGGCTTTAAGAATCTGTTCTTCTGTTTTTTCCAAGTCGGTAGCCATACCCTTTTTGGAAAACCTCATGCAGCCGAACCCCAAAATAGAGATGTCCTGACCTGCCCTGTCTTTTCTGTACTGCATATTTGTATTCTCCTAAAACAAGAAACTTATCGTTCGCTATTAAATTGTACAACATTAAAAAAAGAATTACAAGACTCAAAGTCTTATGCCGGAGCGTTTGGAAAAAATATTTACTAGCCTAAAAGAGTGGTATATGATAAACTATATTAAAATTTGTGTTTTTTATGGAGAATACTTTGCAATCTCAGATGATTATGGGAAACCAGGCTATTGCTCTTGGGGCGCTTTGCTCAGGGGTCAATCTTGTTGCCGGATACCCTGGAACGCCTTCTTCGGAAATTATTGAATACATTGCCAAATACCGTAAGCAGACTGGAACCTATGTTGAATGGTCTGTAAATGAAAAGTCTGCGGTTGAAGTTGCCGCCGGGGCCTCATACGCCGGGGCCAGGACGCTTGTGACCATGAAACAGGTGGGCCTCAACGTTGCATCCGATCCTGTAATGTGTCTTTCTTACGTTGGGATAAAAGGAGGAATGGTTATTGTAAGCGCGGATGATCCCGGTCCTATTTCCAGCCAGACTGAACAGGATACAAGGCACTTTGCATCATATTCAAAGATCCCCTGCTTTGACCCGTCCACTCCAAAAGAAGCGTTCGAGATGGTTCAGGCAGCTTTTGAATACTCGGAGAAATACAATACCCCTGTTCTGCTGCGTCCAACCACAAGGGTCGACCATGCGTACCAGAGCATGACTGTGCCGGAACTTCCTCAGGCTCGTCCGGTGGAAGGCTTTGTCAAGGATACAAAACGCTGGGTTATCTTTCCGCGGACCTCATTTCTGAACCACAAGCGCATTTTTGAGAGGAATGAAAAAACGCTTCCATCAGATTTTTCCCGGAGTGCCTTTAACTTTATAGAAAACAATATAGAAACGGAAGACGCAAAACTTCCTGTTAAAGGTATTGCTGCAGGCGGTATCAGCTGGTGCTACGCAAAGGAGGCCCTATCCCTTATACAGGAAGAGCATCCTGAGCTTGACAAAAAGCTGGTCCTGCTCAAAGTGGGTACTCCCTACCCGTTTCCTGCTCCAATCGCCAAGGATTTTCTCAGCATGACAAAAGAGGTTCTCGTTCTTGAGGAACTTGATCCTGTTGTGGAGGACGAGCTGATCCATATATGCGGAGTTTTCCACTACGCTAATGAGATTTACGGAAAGCATTCAGGACATACTGCTTCTGCCGGAGAAAACTCTGTGGATGCTGTAAAGAAAAGCATAGAGCGTTTTCTGGGCATTGCAAGTGAAGATACTGTTCAGGATTTACCGTCTCTCCCTGCATTGCCTGTACGGCCTCCTGTCCTTTGCGCGGGCTGTCCGCACAGGGGCTCCTTCTATGCTGTGAAGCAGGCCATGAAAAAAGAAAAGACTGCGTACTGCGGCGACATCGGCTGCTACACTCTTGGAAATGCGCAACCGCTTGATATGTGTGATACATGTCTCTGCATGGGTGCCGACATAACCATGGCGCAGGGGATTTTCCACGTGGAAAATGACAGAAAATGTTTTTCTTTTATAGGTGACTCCACTTTCTTTGCATCTGGAATCACAGGTATCATCAACGCAGTTTACAATCAGACAAAGATAACAGTCTGCATACTTGACAATTCTACTACAGCCATGACAGGACACCAGCCGCATCCTGGTACGGGAATGACTATGATGGGCGAAGCAGTTGAGAAAGTCAGTATGGAAAAAATACTCAGGGCTATTGGTGTGGAGCCGGTCATCACTGTGGATGCCTTTGACATCAAGGCCGCCTCAGAGGCTGTCCGCACGGCAAGTGATGCAGAGGGGGTCAGCGCTGTTATTTTCAAGGGGCCCTGTATTGCCGTGGCGCACAAACTTGGATTCAAGGCGCAGGAAAAGATGGAAGTGGACAATGACAGGTGTATCGGATGCAGAAAATGCATTATGGAACTTGGCTGTCCTGCCCTTACATTTAATGGCAGGGAACGGAAGGCCCTTATTGACCATTCTCTGTGTACAGGATGCACGCTTTGTTCACAAGTCTGCCCGGTAAATGCAATTATCCCACAGGGAGGCAAAAAATGAGCACATCAATTCTTATCTGCGGCATTGGCGGACAGGGCACTGTTCTTGCGGCCAAACTACTGTGCCAGGCTGCTCTGGACAAAGGAATGCAGGTCAAATCCGCCGAGACTATAGGCATGGCGCAGAGAGGCGGTTCAGTTGTCAGTCATGTCCGCATTGGGGACGGTGTTTATTCCCCGCTGATTTCCCTGGGACAGGCGGATGTCTTGATTGCATTTGAGCCGTGCGAGGCTGTGAGGAATATCCCACACCTCAAAAAAGGCGGTTTTGTCGTTACAAGCGGCAAGGCAGTGCAGCCTGTGACAGCTTCCATTAGCGGTGAAAATTTTGAGGCTTGCCGTATGACGGAATACCTAAAAAAAAGAACTGAGCATGTTGTTGTTCTTGACACTGACGAACTCTGCGGTTCACTGGGTTCCGCAAAGGCTGTGAACACACTCCTTTTGGGTGCGGCCGCGGCTTCAGGTAAGCTGGGCCTTACACTTTCTGACCTGAAGCAGGCACTAAGCGGCCTTGTCAAGACGGAATTTCTTGAACTTAATGTAAATGCTCTGGAACTTGGCTCAAAACAACTAGTATAAAAGCAGCCGGAGGAATTGTCTGGAAGTGGCTTTTAATATTTTAGGAGGAACAAAATGCAGATGACGGAACATCAGCTTGAGCTGATAAAAAAACAGTTGGAACGCCTGGTCAAGATTCCAGGTGGTTTTTATGCAAAAAAACTTGAAGGTATAGATATAAGTGCAATCAAGA
>CAMNHD010000300.1 GCA_946538875.1 uncultured Treponema sp. | reverse complement strand
GGACCATACCTTCTGAAGAACAGGCGCAATGTCGGAGATTGTCTGGTCGGAGCGGTGTTCCCAAAGAATTATCAGGGAGTTTGCAAGCTGACGTCTGAGGTCCATGGAAAGTGACTTGTCGCGGATAAGGTTCATGTAGACATCTTCTGCCATGAGCGTGAACATCATCGAGACCGACTCGTCGCTGTACTCCTGAACTTCCTTGTCATCCAGCTTTGCGTAGTTGCGTGCGAGCTTTGACATGGAGAAGAAGGTGTGTATCTTTGTCACCAGGAATCCTTTTCCGAGTATTGCCTTTGATGGCATGTGGAGCATGGTGTCACCGTCTTCCTGATAGGAGACAAGGCTTTCCACAAGGGCTTCCGGGGTGCGGATTGAGTTTGTCATGTTGGTGCGTTCAAGCAGTGATGGAAAGTGCGCGATTCCGTTGGCAAGCTGCTCTATGTCGTGCAGACGGTCCATCAAAAGTTCAAGGCGTTCAGGGGCATTGCGTTCAAGTGCCACCATAAGACGGTTTACGAGATCCTGCTGATGCTGTGTCAGAACTATGATTCCAACTGCATCATCACTCTTCTGCTCATCCTTGTCAAAAAATGAGTCTATGCTGACCGGAGTAAATTCAAATGTCTGTCCGCCCACTCTTTTTCCGGCGGATTCTATGATCTGATCCAATTCTTGTGCCTCAGTCAATAAAAACTAATAACTTCTAAACTGTTACAATTATATCAAAAATTCCGCCATTTTCAAGGGGGAAGGAGGCCGGACAAGGTTAAAAATGTAAAGGTTTTCAGAATTTAGAGGTGTGTATTTTACGGTTGCGGGTGTCTCCCTGCGGTTTGGGGCGCAGGCGGCGGTCAGCGGTGCAGGCGGCGGTCAGCGGTGCAGGCGGCGGTCAGCGGTGCATCCGGCGGTAAGCGGTGCATGCTGTTTGCGATTAAGTTTTGACCAACTCTCTTCCGCCACTTTGACATTCCTTTTACTAAAATTGATTCCCATGGCTGTTGTCGACATTTTCTTGAATTTTG
Organism: uncultured Treponema sp.; assembly: GCA_946538875.1. Next base: position 2,215 of record CAMNHD010000300.1, on the reverse strand, counting down.
TCTGAATCTTGACCAAGACTTAACGTTTAGGTATAATCCCCCACGTGGTAATATCATTCATAAATGTGTCTTATCAAAATTAATCTAAGAAAGATGATTCCACGAGGGGTTTATAATGAAAGCCAAAAAGTTTTTAATGGTGTTGACGGGAGCGTTGACCATGGCAGTCAGTGCCTTTGCAGCATCGCTCAGAGATTATGTGTGTATTGTCAGGCCTGTTCTGGCAGAGGATTCAGTGAAATTCCTTGAAGGCTTCCGTGATGAGCTCAAGTCAGAAGGCTATAGCAAGTGGGCCGGCTACATCGACTCTTACATCAAGGACGGAACATTCGGTTCAGGTTTTATAGTTTTCGGCTCAGACAGAAAGCCTTATATCATCACTAACCGCCATGTTGTCCGCGAAGCAGTCTCCGTAACCGCTCAGTTCGAGAACTCGGACGGTTCCATCCAGGAATACAAGGATTTGGAAATTTTGTATTCAGACGAAGACGTTGACCTTGCAGTCATAGCCCTTCCGTCAGGATTCAACCGCAAGGGACTTACCTTCGTCGACGCAAATGTTGATGACGGCGACGACGTGTGGTCTGCAGGTTTCCCGGGACTTGACGGAAAACCGATGTGGCAGCTTGGCAAGGGTACAGTAACCAACGCAACAGCACGCCTTGACGAACTCCTTGACTCAAAGGTTTCCACACTTATCCAGCATTCAGCTCAGATTGACGGCGGAAACTCAGGCGGACCGCTCCTGGTAAAGAGCTCTAAAGCCGAAGCAGGCTATGCCGTTGCCGGTGTCAACGCATGGAAGGCAACATACCGCGACTCAACCAACTTCTCAATCCCGGCATCCCTGGTAAAGAAAATCTTTGACAAGTCACTTACCAAGAACAAGGGAGCACTCACCATCGACAAGAGGATCACCCAGTTCCTTGAAGCAGGTGCAGATGCTGAATCAGACTACGAAGACTTCCTCAAGTTTGTCTCAAACAAGATGGTCTCACAGTTCGGCTTCAAGACATTCGAAGCAACATGGAGCATGGCTTCAAGCAAGGAACGCGAAACCCTCGGTAATATCTTTGCCTACGACCCGATTGAAGGAATCCGCTGCGCCATCGCATATCAGATCAGACAGTCCCTCCTCAAGAAGGGCAAGCCGGTTAAAGTGACCGCTTCTGACATCGTGGAAGGTGAAAACTCACGCTCAGTTACATTCACCCCCGAAGGCGGAAAGGAAATCACAAGTTCATGGATCCAGGAGCAGGGTAACTGGAAACTCTTGGAATACAGCGCCGTAGCCGACAGCTTGAAGGCTCAGGCAGTCCGCGTGGCAAACCCATACATTTTCAAGTTTGACGCCGGATTCTCATTCCCCATGAGCGCAAAGTCAACTGCAGGATGGAGAGTGGGCGGCTATTACACAAGCGGCCTTCTTTCTTACGGCATCAATGTATTCTCTGGGACAAGCTTTTACAAGAAATACTCTTCTGATGATACAGAAACACCCGTCAAGCTCACCTGCTTCGGTCCCACACTCGGCCTTCAGGTTCCCCTCATGATTCAGGGAAAAGTCCTTGTGGTGCCAAAGCTTGAGGGCACAGTCGGCATGGCCATGCCATTCTTTGACGGCGGCGGAGTCTTCTTCGGAGTTGGCGGCGGAGTGGAGGTCGGCTGGATGTTCGGCCAGATTGCCCCCTTCGTAGGCTTCGACGTTCGCTACATCAACTACAGGACCAACAGCTCTTCTTCCCTTAGCGGCGTAATCAACGCCGGAATCAGGGTCCTTCACTGGTAAGGCGTAAAAGCTTTAGCAAAATAAACAAAGCACCATGACTTCTTTTGTAGAGGCCATGGTGCTTTTTCTTTTCCGGACGACACTTCTTTTTTCAGGTTCTGCCCCTTGTCTCCAACCGGCTGTCCCCCGCACCCCTTTCCCCGTCTTTGCAGGTTTCAGTCCTCCGGACCGCCCTTCCTTCCAGTCAGTGCGCCTTCCAAGCCGGGCGTAGGTGGATTTAGGCATGGTAAGAAAACTTTTTTAGGACAAGCCAGCTCAACCTTTTCATCGAAGTTCCTTTTGCAGCCAGCCAGCTTTTCCTTATGCAGAGCCATGGCGGCCAAAAATGTAACAGACATTTTTAACAGGCCAACCCAGTAAAATTTTCCCCGGCGCCATTACTTTAGAAATGGTTTAGTTTAAACCTTGACAGGTTTAAACTAAAGA
>CAMNHD010000299.1 GCA_946538875.1 uncultured Treponema sp. | reverse complement strand
CCTGAGTCTGAGTATTCTTTACTGAAGAGATGGAAAGAACATTGTCCTTGAGGTCAATGTCCACGTCGTTTTCTGTCTTTCCAGGCAAATCCATGTCCAGAACATAGGCATCATTCTCTTCTGTAACGTCTACTTTTGGTGCGCTCAGGGATTCTGCTCCGTGAATGCGTGGGAAACTGACTCCGCAAAGATTGTCGAAAATCGGGTCAAAAATTGAAAGTTCGTTCATGGTATTACCTCCATAATGGTTATTTGATTGTTATCCGCTCCAGGAGCTTTTGTTCCGGGAGTTTTTTTTTGTAAGGTTCTTTGTTTTTCCTTACACTAGCTATATAGCAAATACCGTGCCAACTTTTTTAAATTTTGTGCAGAAATTCTATGCGTTGGCTTTGCTGCTATAAAAACATCTAACGCGCCGCCCATGGCGCTGTTGGTCAAATCACAGGCACAAACAGCATGTGGCACACTTTGTGTTTGCATTGTGTCAAAAACGGGCTGTTTGGGATGAGCGGAATCCTTGGAGTGTGTCAAAATGATGCGCTTTTGATGGAAGAATTTACTCAGGGGTGGGTCGGAATGTACCTTTTTGGGCCCTGGTGCAGTGCGGCCCGGCATGGAGCCCCGTAGTACCGTCCGCAGGACGGTATGAGCGGAGAGCGAAGGGCGGAACGCCGGTGGGTAGGTCAGGGGGCTGTTTGGGAAAAACCGGGGTGTAATTGCGGTGGAAGGACGCCGCAGTGTGGAACTTTTCCCTGCTTACACAGAGATGCGTATCTTGTACTGCCCGGAGTGGATTTTTTCTATAAGTTCTTCTTTTGGCATGGGTTTTCCGAAGAGGTAGCCCTGCAGACGCTGACATCCTATGTTTTTCAGGAAGTTGCTTGCCTCGGGGGTTTCCACGCCTTCGGTAAGAGTCTGCATTCCCAGGGTGCCGGCAAGATTCACTATGCTGCGCAGGATGGGCTGGGCCTTTTCGTTTTCGCTGAAGTGCCTGAGGAACTGAAGGTCTATCTTCATGGTGTCGAAGTCGTATTCCTTGAGGACGTTCAGGCCGGAGTACCCGGAGCCAAAGTCGTCCAGCCAGAGCGCGTACCCCAGCTGGCGGAATCTGTCCAGCGCCGCATGGAGCTCGGAACTGTTGCCTGCAAGCGCGCTTTCTGTCACTTCCACATGCAGCTCGTCCTTGGAAATGCCGTATTTTTTGCAGCAGACATCCACATCGGTCACAAGGTCGTCGGTCAGCTCAAAGTCCAGGCGTGAAAAGTTCAGGGAAACGGGAAGTATGGTGTGTCCCTTTGCATGTGCCTCTGCTATGTCCTGACAGACACGTTCCATGATGTAGTGGTCAAGGCGGTAGATGAGCCTGTATTCTTCAAGCACGGAGATAAACACTCCCGGGGAAAGGAGTCCGTATTTGGGCGCATTCCACCGCGCCAGTGCTTCCAGTCCGCAGACTGAGCCGTCTTCTGCCCATACAACCGGCTGGTAGTAGGGTACTATGTAGCCCTTTGCAAGTGCTTCTTCGATATGGTTTATGATGTACTGCTTTCTGTGGATTTCCGTGTGCATGGCGGGGCCGTAGATGCAGTAGTCGTGGTCGAACTGTTTTTTTATGCTGTTGCAGGCATATCGTGCCCTGTCTATGCAGGCTGCCGGTTCGTGGGTACGGTCTGTGTCTTTGTAGGCCCCTGTCTTCAGACCCATGCGTACTTCTGAGTCGGCCTTCTGGATATAGCTCTTGAGGTCCTGAAGCCGGGGGGCTATGTCGACGTCCTTGGCAAAGATTATAAAGTGGTCGTCGGAAAAGCGGCATACAAGGTCGTCCGGAAAACGCTCGCGGATCAGTTTTGCGAAATTCCTCAGCAGTTCGTTGCCGGCTGCATGTCCGTAGCGTCCGTTGTAGCTCTTGAAGTGCTCTATGTCCAGGAAGAGGAATACCATGTCGTCAGCGGAGCCTCTGCTGAACGATTTGCTGCCTGAGTAATATTTTTCCATCTCCGACGCAAAGAAATTCATGTTGTGGGAGTCGGTCAGCTCGTCAAAATAGGAGATTCTGGTGAGTCTGCGGTTTGCGCGCTCAAGGCGTTCATCCTTGCGAGCCTCGACAAATCTTTGGTTGTACATGCTGAACGCCACGATGACTGTTGCCAGCCAGAATGTGAACAGGTTGACCTGTATGGCGAATGTGGGCGGGGCTATTGTCGTGCAGATGATGTAGAACATCACAAAGGCCAGGGTTATTATGATGAAGGTTACCAGGGGGCGCCATGCCACGATTGTGAGGATAAAGACGACCATGGTCACAAAACCCAGCACCTGTTCGCCGAGGGCATAGTCCAGGTAGGAGATGTATATGCCGAACCCCAGGCAGACTATTGAAAATACTGTGTTCAGTATGCGGCCGTAAGTCCGCGGGGGATTGTGGCCCTTGAGCAGTTTTATCGAGTAGATGAGAATCAGGACTGCAGTGAATAACAGCGAAGTGTAGGCTGCAAGATGCTGGAGTGCCCAAAGTACTGTCCGACGCTTGTCTGAGAAGAACATTGTGTAGACCAGATTCCCGAGCATCCATGTTTCTATTGCTATGGCAACGAGTCCAAGGTATATGGCCGCCCTTGCGTTTGCGATGTCGAAAAAATCTTTTATATATGGAGTATGGCGTTCTAGGCCGAGTACTTTTTTAAGTCTGTTCATAATGGAGTGCACCTCAAGACAATTATACATAATACTCCCGTTTGTTTGTTTCTGCAAGAATTTAATTCGGAACCATGGAATTTGGGCCGGTACCTGCATATTCCAGATTTCAAGGGATGAGCCAAGGTAGCCCGGCTTTGAGCTACCGGCCTTCCAGGGTTCGCTCACGCTCATTAGGACCGTGGCCGTCATCCTGCCGTCCCCGTCCCTAACTTACGCCCTTCCACGCCGGCGTCCGCTTTGTGTCTGCATCTTGAAAAATTAACACTTGTTAATAGGAAAAACTTGTTATATAATTAAAAGAACTGGGGTTACCCTATACTGAGGGACTGTAACCAATGGTTATCACCGATTAAACAATCAAAAAGTCATTGCCGTTTGGGCATTTTATGTTTTTATGGAGGATTTTCGGTGGAACTCATAAATATGAATCCAGGAACCTGCTTTGGGATGGCAGTGTTTTTCTTTGATTTGATGCTCTGCATATTTACCTTCGTGAAATTCTATGAAGGCAGCCAGAACAGGTATTTTAAACTGCTTGTTGTCATGGTGACGG
>CAMNHD010000298.1 GCA_946538875.1 uncultured Treponema sp. | reverse complement strand
ATGCGTATAATCAAAAAGCAGCTTCCTGGCCGCAGTCTGCAGGGGAAGAATCGAAGCCCCCTTCAAAAGAATCTGATATCGCCAGGAAGAATTAATTTTTTCAATTGGACATTCCGCAGGCCCAATAATTTCCATTCCGCGGGGAGCCCCGTCAAGCAAAATATTAACAGCATCCCTTGCAGTCTCCGCAGCCAGAGCCTTATTAAAGCTTCTGAAAACCAGTCTCAGCAGGCGGGAGAAGGGCGGAAAGTCAAGCATTTCGCGTTCTGCCAGCTCGCTGCCGTAAAAATCTTCCACTCGGTTCTGGCAGGCATAGAGAACCGGTCCCCGGCCCGGGCTATAGGTTTGAACGATTACCTTACCATCCGGAAAGTAGCGGCCGGCTCGGCCTGCAACCTGGGTAATCAGTGAGAAGGTGCGTTCGCCTGCACGGAAGTCGGGCATGTGAAGCCCCGCGTCGGCGAGGATTACGCCAACCAGCTGAAGGTTAGGGAAGTTGAGGCCCTTGGCTACCATTTGGGTGCCAAGGAGAATGTCGTACTTTCCCTGACGGAAATCCTCAAGGGATGTCAGGAGTTCTTCCTTGTTTTTGAGGATGTCGGTGTCCAGGCGCATTATGCGGGCGTTAGGGAACTTGGCGCGGGTCTCTGCTTCGATAAACTCTGTGCCGAAACCGGAGCTGCCAATGTCGAAGGAGCCGCACTGAGGGCAGCTCTCGGGCGGGTAAAGGGACCAGCCGCAGTAGTGGCAGCGCAGTCGGTTTTCGACCTTGTGGTAGGTGAGTGGAACCGAGCAGTTTTTGCATTTGAGTTCGTAGCCGCACTGGTTGCAGCGGAAAAAGTGGGTAAAGCCACGTCTGTTTAAAAATAAAATTGTCTGATGTTTTTGCTGCAGGGTTTTGTTTATTTCATTTTCAAGCGGCTTTGAAATGCAGCCCTCGCCCGGATAATAATTCAAGTCTATGCAGGAGATATGGGGCATTTCGCCGCCGGCAAGTCTTTTTGTGAGCCTGTGCCTGATGATTGAACCCTTTTGCATTCCATACCAGGCTTCTACGCTTGGTGTTGCGCTTCCCATCAAAAGGGGAATTCCAAGCTTTGTACAGCGGTGCATTGCAACCTGGCGGGCATGATAGCGGGGGTTATTTCCTGATTTATATGAGCCGTCGTGTTCCTCGTCAATTATTACCAGACCCAGGTCCGGAACTGGAGCAAAAATTGCAGAGCGGGCTCCTACGACAACCCTTGCTTCTTTGTGCATTATTCTGTGCCATTCCGAAAGCCTTTGTGACGGTGTGAGTCCTGAATGTAATACGGCCGCCGTATTGCCAAAGCGCTCCATTACTGATTTTACGACCTGGCCTGTGAGGCCTATTTCCGGTACAAGGTAAATTACGCCTTTTCCAAGTTCAAGTATTCTTTCGGCAAGTGAAAGAAAGACTTCTGTTTTGCCAGAGCCGGTTGGGCCATAGAGGTAATGGAATAATGATGGTTTTGTTGTGGAATTCTCATTGTGGATTGCTTCGCTTTGCTCGCAATGACGAAGGGGGGCGCTGCAAGGACGAATGGTGTCACTAACATGACGAAGCAATCCACTGGCGCTTAAAATCTCCTCAACCGCCAGCGCCTGTTCAGCAGATAACTCATTCCTTTTCTTCTCTCCAACTTCTTCTTCAAAACCAAAGCCTCCGGCACTGGAATCTCGTCTTCCGCTTGGAATCATGGAAAAAACTGCTTCTCCCAGCGTACAAAGGTAGTAGCGTGATACCCACTCTGCCATTTCAATCAGCTCTTTTCCAAACAGAGGCTCTTTGTCTATTACTCGTTTTATTGGTTTGATTTTTCCAGGCTCAACCGGACAATTGGCTGGGACAGTATCCTGAATGTTAATTATGAAGCCCTGAGTTTTTTTATTGCCAAACATGATTTCAGCGCGCTTTCCAATTTCAGGAAGAAGCTCTGGCTTTTCTTTTTCGGGAGGAATGTATGAATATGTAAAGCCCTGGTTTACAGGAAGGTTCAAAATTACTTCCAGATACTGCATGGATAACTACCGTTAGTTAGCCTCTATCTCGTCTAGACGACGTTTGAATTTTTTGAGGTCTTCCCAAGCCGGGCGTTTTAATTCTTCATTTCTCAGCAAGGCACTTGGGTGATAGGTTGGCATGACCGGAATGCCCTGGTAGTCAAAAAACTCTCCGTGGCGCTGTGTAATGGGAATGCTCAGGCCGGTGAGCTTTTCTATGGCTATTTTTCCCATACACAAAATCATTTTTGGTTTTAAGATATGAATCTGCGCTTCAAGAAAACTGAAGCAGGCGGCCTGTTCATCCGGCAGGGGATTTCGGTTCTCAGGTGGCCGGCATTTTACTACATTTGCAATGTAGCAGTTACGGTTACGGTCAAGTCCAATTGCCGCAAGCATTTTATCAAGAAGAAAGCCGGCCTTTCCTACAAATGGAAGTCCCTGCATATCCTCGTCGTGGCCCGGTCCTTCGCCAATGACAAGCACTTCTGGATTTTCTACACCCATTCCAGGTACAACATTGTTGCGGGTGCGGGCAAGACCACAGCGGGTGCAGCGGAGGATTTTTGTGTTAAGTTCATTAAGGGAAAGCCCGCCGGCATTATTTGTCGTGTCGGGACTCGGCACGGCCTTGTCCTGTGCAGATTCCCTGGTCAAGCCAGGGAATGACACATCTGCCTGTGTATTTGTCATGCCCGATGTCACACTGTGTGCCGTGTCCGAGCTTACAGTATTTGTCATGTTCGAGCTTGCATTATTTGTCATGTTCGGGCTTGACACGGACATCTGTACCTGGCTTTCAACATCATCTGCAAACACCGGATCCCCGGCAAACTTTTTCCGGGTATATCCGCATTCATAGGCATCTGCAGTTTTGAGAAGGTTATATATTAATTCTTTATCTTCTTTTTTCATAGTTTTATATTATAGATCCCGAAACAAGTTCGGGATGACGTCATGATTATAGATCCCGAAACAAGTTCGGGATGACGTCATGCTGAACTTGTTTCAGCATCTAGTCTGTCTTTTTCTCAATTTCTCCACACGCAGTAAGTTTATAAATCTCACGTTCCTTATAAGACTTTTCAATCAGCTCATCAACTTCAAGATTCTTGTAAATCTCTTCAGCTTCTTCAGGCTGTCCTCTCAAAACAGGATGACGAGGGCTGAACAATACACAGCAGTCTTCATAAGGCAAAATAGAAGTTTCATAAGTATCAATAAAATAT
>CAMNHD010000297.1 GCA_946538875.1 uncultured Treponema sp. | reverse complement strand
TTTTTTTCACATCGGTCTTGGCAGTGTAACTTCAAGCCACCCCGGTTCCGTGGCACCTCACCTTTATGAAACAAGTGCACTTAGAATTGTTCCACCAATGCCTGTTTTCTTTTACAAGCCTTGTTTTTCTCCTAATCCTCTGTTTTCATAAAATATATAACACTACAGGAGGAAATGCTATGGCATTTTCTTTGAATAAAACTGCTCCGGGCCATTATGGATGATTTGGGTTACAGCAGGGGAGACCACATAAGGCTCTATGGTTCTGCCATGAAAGACCATTCTCCTGCCTGTTATGACAAGAACTGCGTTCGTGACAATGCTGTTTGTCCGCTCTGTCTTTACACCTTTGGAACTCTTTACGAGTAGTTTTTTGAATGATTTTAGGACTGAATATTTATGTGTTAAATATGCATTAATATTCAGTTTTCTTTTATTTACCCCTTGAACTTATTGTCTCTAATCGCTATATTGTTTGTATAAACTTTCAATTTTTTAGAGGCGTGTTATGGCAGTGAAAAAGACTGCGGCTGCAAAAAAATCAGCTGCTCCTGCAAAGACAAAATCTTCAAAGAAGGGCAAGGTCGTCTTAGCTTATTCCGGCGGACTTGATACCACTGTAATTATTCCCTGGCTCAAAGAGAATTATGACTACGATGTTATTGCTGTCTGCATTGACGTTGGTCAGGGCGATGACTGGAAGACTATTAAAGAGCGTGCACTGCGCACTGGTGCTTCTGCCTGTTATGTGGTTGATGCACGTGAAGAATACTGCAAGGAATATGTGTGGCCTGCTGTAAAGGCAAACTGCGTTTACGAAGATGAGTACCTGCTTGGTACTTCTACTGCACGCCCTCTTATTGGAAAGATTCTTGTGGAGTATGCACGTCAGGAAAAAGCTGTTGCAATCTGCCACGGTGCTACCGGTAAGGGAAATGACCAGGTTCGTTTTGAACTTGCCATTAAAGCATTTGCTCCCGACCTTCAGGTGATTGCTGCATGGCGTGACCCCAAGTGGACACTGCAGAGCCGCGAAGAAGAAATTGCTTACCTTGAAGAGCGCAAGATTCCTGTTCCAATGAAGAAGAAGAGTTCTTACTCCTGTGACGAGAACATCTGGCACATCAGCCACGAAGGTCTTGAACTTGAGCAGACTCAGAATGAACCTGACTGGGACAACATACTTAAGGAAACTAAACTTCCTGAAAAGGCAAGCGAGAAGGGTGAGTATGTGAAGATTGAATTCGAGCACGGTGAAGCAGTTGCCGTGAACGGAAAGAAGATGAGCCCACTTGAAATTATGGAAACCCTTAACAAGATTGGCGGAAGAAACGGCATTGGTCTTGTTGATGTTGTTGAAAACCGCATGGTGGGAATGAAGAGCCGCGGTGTGTACGAGACTCCAGGTGGAACAATCCTTCAGTTTGCACACGAACAAATGGATCACCTCTGCCTTGACCGTGACACCTACCACTTTAAGCAGCACATCAGCCTCCGTGAAGCAGACCTCATTTATGACGGAAAGTGGTTCACACAGCTTATGGAAGGACTTATGGCTTTTCAGGACAAGATTGAAGAGAACGTTACCGGCTGGGTAAAAATCCGCCTCTACAAGGGAACCATGCGCGGAGCCGGAAGCTACAGCCCCTACAGCCTCTACAACGAAAGCATAGCCAGCTTCGCCACCGGCGACCTCTACGACCACAAAGACGCCCAGGGCTTCATAACCCTCTACGGTTTACCACTCAAGGTAAGGGCTATGATGGAACAGTCCGTGGGCGAAGGTCAAGCTGTTCTGAATTCCAAAAAATTAAAGAAGAGACCAACAGAATAATTGTCCAAAAGTGAATACAGGCCGCGATATATTGAGCGGCCGTTCACGGACTGTCCCGAGCGCCCCCGCGCGAGGGTGGAGTGAAAAGCCAGGCAGTTGTTAATTCTAAAAAACTAAAGAAAGGGTAAAAAATCGCCTCCTGCGATTTTTTACCTATGAGTTTTCTCTTGGTCGCATAGCTCCCATTTTTGCTTACGCAAAAAACGAGAAAACTCACTGTTTACAGAACAGTCGGCATCCTTGCCGCCACTTTTTTTACAACTCATTTACATTACAAACAACCGCGATATATTGAGCGGCCGTTCACGGACTGTCCCCGCTAGCTCCTGCTGGCGGGGCTGTTCTTTGCAAAAGTTAATGCTTAGAAGTGACAATTTCCTCGAGTACGGTTTTAACATAATTTTTAAGATTCTCAGAAATGGCATTTTTTATAGCATAACTTGCATTTGAATCATCATTAAAAGAACTTTCCACCGGAAGAAAAAGCGTATGTATATCTACGTTCAAGGCTTTTGTTAATTTTGCAAGATTTTTATCACTGGTCCAGCATCTTGAAAGCTCAATGTTTTTTACAGTTTCTTCAGATAGTTCCGCTTTTTCTGCCAGTTGAAACTGCGTGAGTTTTAATTCCTTTCGGATGCGTTTAACATTCTCTCCAAGTCGCTTTTGAATGTCGTCATTTGTCATATGTATATTTTTAGGCTATAAACTTGTGTTCGTGAATAACAGGTGACGACATATATTTAAAAAATATGTTGCAAAACAACATTTATAGGTGTATAATTAAAACATAATCTTTATTTATAGGGTGTAAAAAACACTAAAATTTAGTGTTCTTTGCGGCCACTGGAGGTTTATATGGCACGATATCAAATCACTTTTCAAACAATTTTTGTCAAAACGGGAAAAGTTGCTTCTACCGCAGGAACAAGTGTAGAAGCTGCGTCTGTATCTGAGGCAAAAAACAAGTTTAATGCAACTCATACACCTGGCCTTACTTATAAATATAAGATTCTAGCCTGTGTTAAAAAATAGAGGGAAAGATGATTCTTGTTATTAACCTTTTACTTGGGGCGATACTTATTTTCGTTGTTTCTCAAATGAAAAAATTGAGGGAAAATGTCAGGTATGAAATTTTCTGCGGAGTATTTTATCTGCTTGAAATAATAGAATGCATGAGTAAGCGCACGGTTAGGATTTATGTTAACAATTCAGTCCTGTCTGTCATAATGATTATCCTGATCCCATTTGTCATTTTCTTTGTTTTTTATGTAATAAAGGGAATGATTGAATCAAAAAATAAACATGATAACGTCAATGAGGAGTAGTAAGATGTTTTCAGATATCGTATCAAAAGTTGGAAGTGGAAGCTGGGAGATAACAGAAAAAAGCTCTCTTGTATATCAGATTTCTTTTTCGGAAGTTAAAGTA
>CAMNHD010000296.1 GCA_946538875.1 uncultured Treponema sp. | reverse complement strand
AATGAGGGATCCGATTTTAGGATACAAGGCCGAAGCCTTTGGAAATGAAAAATATCTTTTGGGGGAGTCCCCCTTTTATGATGAACGCACTGGATTTGCCTCTTTTGTGGACATAAGCCGGAATATGTTTTACAGATTCAGGCCGGAAGATACGAAATTGTTTTCTTTTGCGGCCAGGGAAAAAATAGGGGCTGCGGTTCCAGCAGAAAAACCAGGCTATTATGTTTTTGCCGCAAGTGACGGACTCTATCTTTTTGACGGACAGGAAATGAGTCTGTTGGCTGATTTGAGTCAGCACTATAAAAAGTGGCAGAGATCCAATGATGCAAAGGCTGACCCCAGAGGCAGGCTATTCTTTGGCTCATCTTCCGATGACGAGAAGTTCGGAGCTAATGGAAATCTTTTTTGTTATGACAGCCTTAGTGCTCAGAAAATCTCGGTGGTGCAGAAGGATACAAAAATATCAAACGGTATGGCCTGGAACAGAGCCTGTGACACATTCTTTTTTTCTGATTCACTGGAGCACTGTGTTTTTGCCTATGATTATGATGCCATAAGCGGAATCTGTTCCAACAGGCGTGTCCTGTTCACTGTTCAGGACGGGGTGCCGGACGGTATGTGCATTGATTCAGATGACAATCTTTGGCTTGCAGTCTGGGACGGCAGCAGAATAGAAAAAAGGGATTCCAAAACCGGTAAGCTTCTTGCCCTGGTGGAAACCGATGCACTGCATACAAGTTCCTGTTGTTTTATGGGTGACGGGCTTCTTTTGATTACAAGTTCAGGTGATGGTCTTGACGGGGAGTACGACGGGTGTCTCTTTACCTGCCGCGTGGATGCCAAGGCTGGCACCTCACATTTCTTTCATATTTAGTACCGCTGTCCAGGAGGCTAACCCCGATTGTAGGGGCGGACGCCCGGCGGTGACGGACGGCCGTTGCGGAAGCCACCGGGCTGGAGCAATGGAACCCCGGAAAGCGGGGATCTTGCCAAAGTGTATACCTGCCGCTTAGGCGTATTCAGAGGAATGCGGGTGAGCGGTGCGTTTCATATCAAGATTTATTGAATTATTCTGTGCTTGCTAATTCATCATTCTGACTGTATAATTGGATAAACATAGTTTTTTTTGGGATGGTGTGTATGAAGAGATATCGCTGTGTTTTTTTTATTTTGCTTTCGGCTGCTTTTACGGCCGGTATGGCCTTTGCCGGTGATGGGCTTGAGTCTGAAAATGAAACCGCGGTGGAAAAGGTGGCGGAGCCGGTGGAGACCCGGAATGCAAAAGTTTCTGCGCTGCTTGAAGATTCTCTTGTGACTGTGGTGAATACTTCCGCGACTGATGCCTTTATGATGCTGAAGTCGGAGGTTACCCAGGAGCTTTATAGTCTTGTAAAGCTTAATAATCCTTCCGTGAATAAGGGAGACAGTCTGCCGGTTGATTCTGTGTCATGGTTTGATGCTGTGGATTTCTGCAACAGACTCAGTGTGATGCAGGGGCTTGAGGAGGTCTATTCTGTCAGCGGTAAGAATGTCAAGGTGAATGAAGGCGCTTCCGGTTACAGGCTTCCTACCCATGAAGAATGGATTTTTGCGGCCAAGGGAGGCTACAGGCAGGAGAACTCTGTCTACAGCGGTTCTGATTCTGTTCAGGATGTTGCGTGGTTCGAGGAAAATGCCGGTGCTCTAAGCCATGAGGTCTGCGGTCTGAAGGCTAACTCTCTTGGAATTTACGACATGACGGGCAATGTTTGGGAATGGGTCTTTGATTATTACTCACGCCCTGATTCTGGAAAAAGATATATTGTCGGCGGCGGTTATACTACTTCTGCAAGGAATCTTCCCTTGGAAAAGGCTATGGATTATCAGTCGGCCTATGAGTCTGACGAGCACTGGGGCTTCCGCATTGTAAGGGCGGCGCGCATAACCGAGACGGAGACCGCTGCAAGGGCGGTGGAAGAATTCAACGGTGAGCTCAGGGCTGGTATTTCTAAATGGCTTGATGGCAGTTTTATTCTTGTGATGAACGAGGCGTCCAATACGGGAATGCTTGCAATGACTACCGAGGTGACTCAGGAATTCTACAAGGCTGTGACTGGCCTTTCGCCTTCGCTTTATACCGGGGAGAATCTTCCGGTTGAGAAGGTGTCGTGGTATGATGCCCTTAATTTCTGCAACAGACTGAGTGAGCTTTCGGGCCTGACTCCTGTGTATTCTCTGAACGGCAATACAAATGTGGCTTCATGGACGGGCGACAAGTCTGCTCCTGATGCCGACCGAAGGGCAAATGGTTACCGCCTGCCATACAAGGATGAATGGCTCTTTATGGCAAACGGCGGGACCAAGACTTCATCCACCACTTACAGCGGCAGCAATTCCATTGACCAGGTTGCGTGGTATATGGTGAACAGTTCAAACAAGACTCATGCTGTGGGTACCAAGAAAGCAAATGCACTTGGCATGTTCGACATGACTGGAAACGTTGCGGAGTGGGTCTTTGACGCTTACGGTTCAAGTTCTTCCGCGCGCTACCATCTTGGAGGCTCGTTCCGCTCCAGTGCACCGATGTGTGCCTTGAGCAAGACTGATGACGACAAGGCTGACGGTGCCTATGTGTATGTGGGATTCCGTGTGGTCAGAAGCCTTACTGACGGGGAGGTTGCGGCTGAAAACGAAAAGAAGCGTCTTGCGGAGGAACAGAAGGCCCGTGACTATGCATGCAGGCAGAATCCTCCTGCGATGAAGGGCAAGCGCAGCGAGTTTGCGGTTAGCCAGTGGCTTTGGACCCAGTTTATGGAAGATAATCCTTCGGGTGTCAAGGACGAATATGCCTTGGTCTATGACGTGAGCTATTACCAGGCGGTTGTCTTCTGCAACAGGATGAGTGTTGCGGCGGGGCTTGCTCCGGCTTATGAACTTGACAAAACTACTGATGTGGAAAAGTGGGGCGCTGTTCCTTCTGGAAATGACAAGAAGTGGAACAAGATAAAGCTGAACAAGAAGGCTGATGGTTTCAGACTTGAATTTGATGCCAAGAAGTTCAAGGCGGAAAAGGACACTGGCTTCTTTGTGCTTGTAAAATAGGAATTGAGCTGTGATGGAACAGATTAAAAGAGCCTCCAACAACAGGACACTTGTTCTGGAGGAGCCTGAAATTCCAGCTTTGAGAGAAAGACTTCTTACGGCGGATAAGATTCTGCCCGGTGTCAGTGTGGTGAACAGGACTCTGAACGGCGATATGCTCACTATGCTCGATTTAGTGCCCGATT
>CAMNHD010000295.1 GCA_946538875.1 uncultured Treponema sp. | reverse complement strand
GCTGTGGATGGAACTGTGGTTTCCGCCGCAAAGGGTGTAAAGGACGTGTTCGTAAAGGCTGTTGTAGGCTGAACCTGCAGCGCAGTGTCAAGGCGGAGCAATCCGCTTTGAACGGACATAAGAAAGGGTGCGGTTGGAAACTGAACAAGTCTCCTGCCGCACCCTGTTTTTTATTGGACTGAAAAAGCCCCCGTCATGCTGAACAGGGGCTGTCATATCGAAAACGGTCTGTCTTGTCGAAACCGGCCTGTGTTACTGAAGTTGAATCTGCCCCGTTAAATCCACTACAGCTGGCTCAATGCGCCTGCAATGCTGTAAGCCCTGTCACCGAATTTTTCAATCTGGCGCACAAGGTCAATGTAAAGAAGCTCCGCCTTGACGTCAGCACCTGCTTCGAGACGCTTTCTTGCCGTCTTTTTGAGGTTGTGGCGGAAGACATCAATCTGTCCTTCGATTTCCTTGGCGATTATAAGCTGTTCATGATCAAGATGCTTGTTGATGTTCTTTGTGATGAATTCCATAATCTGACGGGCAAGGTCCATGTATGGATCAAAGCGGTCCATGTCGTCCTGCCGGAATTCCATCTTCTTGTTGATTGATTTTCGCAGAAGGAGGGCAACATTGTAGCAGTCGTCGGTCATTTCCTCAAGGTCGTCCACAATCTGCTGCATTATCGCAAGACTGTCACCCTGCTGGGCACTGAGCGGAAGCCTGGCGCAGTTGACAAGGTATTTTGTCAGCTGCTCCTTCATCTGATCCGCATAGTCTTCCTGCCGTGTAAGCTCGTCCATGTGGTCTGTTATGAAGGTTTCGGTCCTGTCCTTGAATCCGGCCTGAACCCCTTCGAACATGCTTGTAACGACAGAGGTCATGTTCTGTATCTCTTTCTCCGCACGGATGATATAGGAAGCGGCATTTTCCTTACCGCCTGTCTCGCTGAATTCAAGCTTGTACACGTTCGGCGAAGTGTTCTTGTCGTCCTTGACGAGCAGTTCCATAAGGCGGGCAATCTGACGGGTGAAGGGCAGACACACCAGGGAAGTGATTGTCTTGAGGATAGTGTGCAGCGCCGCAATATGGTAAGTTACGTTTTCAAAAGGCGTGCCCGGAATGAGCCAGTCGATAAGGTTCAGGAATGGTTTGAAGAAGATGCAGGCAAGTATGACGGTCGCCACGTTGAAAAGGACGTGTACCAGAGCCGTTCTTTTTGCAGGGGCGGATGAATGCATGGAAGCCATCACAGCATCGATTGTGGAGCCGATGTTGCTGCCGATGACAAGTGCCGCCGCGAATTCCCAGTTGACCAGCTGGTTGTGGGCCATGGTGATTACGATTGCGCTTTCAGCCGATGATGAGTGAATCAGCGCAGTAATCAGTATGCCGACTATGACACCGATGACTATGCTCCATACGCCAAGGTCGCTGAAGCGGGTTATCCAGTTCAATGCCCCGCTCTGGGGATCTATTGTGTCGGAGAGCCAGCCGAGACCAATGAAAAGCATTCCGAATCCCATGATGGCTTCGCCCAGGGACTCCTTCTTGAACTTTTTCATTATGGTCATTATGTAGCCGAGACCGAAGATTGGAATCGCAAATGCAGAAATCTTGAAGTTGAAGCCGAAAAGTACGACAATCCAGGCAGTGATGGTTGTACCAATGTTCGCGCCGAGCGTGACACCCACAGACTGCTGCAGCGTCATAAGCCCTGCGTTTACGAAACTGACTTCCATCGCAGTGGTTGCGCCGGATGACTGTATGATGAACGTGAGCACCAGACCAGTCAGAAATCCCAGGAAGCGGTTGCCGGTCATAAATCCCAGGGCTGTCTGAAGTCTGGAGCCGGCACTCTTTTGAATACCGTCGCTCATCATCTTCATTCCATAGAGAAGAAAAGCCAGGGAACCAATCAGCTGTAAAACGGTTGATACAATGTTCATAATACAACATAATAACTGATTGCGCTTTCTTTTTCAATATTCTATAATCAAAGACATGAAATTTACAAAGAATTATCTGTCTAAGGCTGCATGCCTTGTTTTGTCGGTAAGCGTGTTCCTTTTTGCTTCATGCAGGAAGGAAAAATCCTATGAGCTCCCGGTGAATTCAGACAATACTATACAGATAGAGGTGCATGATTCCCCTGAGCCGGGAACTTCCACGCTGGAGCCGCGCTGGTACAAGGAAGACGGTGTGGTCTGCGTGGTGTTTGCCTATGGCTTCAACAGCAAGAGTTTCTACGATACCACCGTCAAGAGACTTGCAAAGGAATACGGACTTGATTCCGACGGTGGAATAATACACCCCATGCTCTATCCCGATGACTTCAAGGGCAAGATTTCAAACCTGCGGTCTGCGGTCAACGAACTGAATCTGCGCGGACTTCTGATTATCGGAGCACCGGAAGGCACTCACTATGCGCTGGCGGCACTCAAGCAGGACTGGGAGGAACAGGTTCCATACCCGGTGTTCTCCTTCTTTCCCCAGGACAATATACTTGGTCAGGAAGCCTCATGCGACTTTGTGCTGGAATTGGAGCGCACGGCCGAGGAAGAAGCCTCTGCCACAGAAATATCAATTGATATGAATCATGACGTGGAGGGGCTTATTGTCCGCGGGATAAAGTACATGACAGAACTGACCCAGCCGCTTGCTTCGGACACAAACCTTCATCAGCATGTTCAGAATATTGTCGGAAGCCGTAAAGTCCTCCGCTATATTGACCGTGAGTCCGGAATCCAGTCAATCAACCACTTTGTGATGGAATCAAAATAAATGCAGGATGCAAAGACTTTACTTGTAGGCACCACGGAGGCAATACGCGGACTGGAAAGCAGGCAGAATGCAAAGCTGCTTGTTGTGTCTGACTCTCACGGAGCAGGGGACATACTGTGCCTGATACTGGAAGTGATGGGGAAGGACTGCGACGCGATGGTTTTCTGTGGCGACGGAATACAGGATGTTGCACTGGCACTTGAGCGCATGCAGAGAAGCAGGTCTTTTGCCCAGAGCATACCGCCCGTGGTGGCTTTTGTGGAAGGAAACAATGACTGTGACCGTTACCCGGTGCACAATCCCCTGCACAGGACGGATCCCGAGCAGCCGGTGTACATAAACCTGAACGTGCCTGCCGAACTGACATTCAAGGTGTGCGGCCACACTGTGCTTATGACCCACGGACACCGCTACCCGCTTTACAACGGGCTTCAGTCACTGGTTTACCGCTCGCAGGAAGAAGGTGCCGACCTACTGTTCTACGGTCACACTCATAT
>CAMNHD010000294.1 GCA_946538875.1 uncultured Treponema sp. | reverse complement strand
CCCAAGCCAAGCCGCTCCACGAACCGCGCCTGCATGCAGTCCCGGTTCCCTCCGCTTTGTTGGCTTGTCCGCTACCCACCCAGCGGGGGCCACCCCCGCAACGCCCCCGGAGAGGGATGGGGGAATCAGATCTGATTTCTTCGCAGAAAAATAGTCCCGCATAACTGAGGGCGGATTTTCCCAGCAGACTACGCCCGACTTGGAGGGCGCCGGAGGCGTTGCGGAAAAGAATTAAGTTCCGCATGATGGTGTTAAAAAAAAACGGTTCCGTACCTATATGCAGCAAGCGGTACGGAACCGTAAGAAAGACTGGCCTTATAAGGCGCAACCGTCACCCAAATAAGCAGTGGCGGTATTATCTTAAAGCCCGGAGGATAGTTCCGGACTAAAGATGCAATTAGAATCCAAGGCGGACCCAGACCTTCTGGCAGGTAGTGGCAACAGTTGTTGAAGACTGCTCCATTACATCGTCATAGCAGAAGCCGTAGGCAAGTCCGTTGTTTGAACTTATCTCGTGCCAGAATCCTGAGTAGAAGTTTGCAGGACCGGCCTTGTAGTAGCTGTTCTTGTAGGACTCAGGAGCAGGGAATGCTGTATATGTCCATGCAGAATCAATCTGCTGGTCGGCAACGTGGCGGTTCAATGCGGCGCACACCCATGCTTCAAGAGCAGCTTCCATCGGGTTGCCGGAAGCAAGGCATCCGCTTCCTTCAAGGGCGTTTGCTGTAGTCGGCTTACCGTGGATTGTGTAGGTTGTACCAGCTGTGCACATGCCCGGGTTGTAGCTCTGCTGGCAGTAGAAGTACAGATTGTTTCCGTCACTTGTAAGGGTAAAGAGACCCTGCGGGTGCTTTACAGTTCCTGTATGAGTCTGCCAGTATGACCATACCTGGTTGATGTAGCCGTCAAGGTAGTGCTGGTTGAACTCTGAGTACTTTGCAGGGCAGACAATGCGGTATGTGGTGCAGAGCTTGTCAAAGTCGGCGGAAACACCCTTTGAGGCAGTGTATGCCTTGTACTGCTTGTAAACTTCATCGCGTGGCAGAGTGACACCAGTCTGGAGCCATGTTCCGTCAGCATTGTAGGCTGTGATGAGTGCAGGGAAACCGAACTGGTCAACCTGTGTTGTGTTGATCCAAGTGCAGCCGTCGTTGCGGACAGTGTACTCAAGCCAGTCATAGTACTTGTTGTAGTCAGGGTCGGAAGGATTTGCCAGTGAAGGGAACACTACACCGTAGCCGTCGACAGAACCCTTGATAGACATCTTTGAGCCGTAGGAATAGAAGATACGTGCGCCAAAGCTGGTGGGAATCTGATATGAAAGGAATCCGTTATTGCCGTTGGCATTTCCAGAACCGTAAGAAATTGCATAGGAGTAGTCAGCACATGATTCGTTGGCACCAACCTTCT
The DNA here is from genome assembly GCA_946538875.1 of uncultured Treponema sp. Next base: position 1,860 of record CAMNHD010000294.1, on the reverse strand, counting down.
TGTATGATCCGTCCGGGCGTCCCCAACAGTACCCCACACCTTCAATCTGATACACAACCAGGACAAAGACCTCGCTGTCCTTGAACTTACCGTTTGTTGTGTTCTCAAAAGTCATTGTTATAGTACCGTTTGTAGGTCTGGGCAGGGAATTGTACTGGGCACGGAGAGTTCCAGCATCTGTAACGGCGATGTCTCCGGTAACTGGAACCTGAATTGGATTGCCTCCGCCGATTGGTTCCGGTATGACATTGGAATCACCAACCTGCTTTACCTGCCAGCGCTGTGCATCGCTTGCATTCCAGGTCCACTGCTGCACATTTGCTCCGTTGTCAACAGAAGCGGCAGAAACATCAAGAACCTTACCGGAGTAAACAGAAGTAATCTTATAATAGCCGTCGTCAAGGCGCTCAAAGTTCCACTTCTGGTTGTCCTGTCCGCCGTATGCCCACTGATGGACATTACCGCCGTCAGCTGTGCTCCATTCCGCAACATCGAGTGCGCGGTTTGAGTGCTTGTTCACAATCTTGTAGCCATTGCCGTCCTGGGTGATGACCCACTGCTGGTTGGCCTGGTTGTCACCAAGAGTCCACTGGTGGATATTACCGCCGTCAGCTGTGCTCCATCCGTCGGCATCAAGAGCCTTGCCTGAACACTTTGCTACAAGTGTGTATGTATTGCCGGACACGATTCCCTCTGTACCAACTACAGGAGAACCTGTGGAAGTATCGCTTCCGTAAGTGACCTTTGACCAGCTTGTTGTTGAAGAAAGGGTACCCTGCGGCACTACTTTTTCAACACCGTTGTCGTTCACCAAAAGACCAACATAGATTGAAGCTCCGTTTGTAAAAGTCGGATGGCTGAGTGTGTATGAATAGACACCATTGCTGTAGTCCATATCCTTGTTTGCAAGAACCAGACCAGCTCCGTTTCCTTCTGAAACAAAGAGGCGTGCAAAGACCTTCTGGCTTCCAGCATTGTAGGTGACTGTCAGATTGCCGTTTGACATGTTGTTGACAATGAGAGAACCATTGCTTCCGTTGATGACAGAACGGGCAATCTCACTCTTTGCAGCAGAATCAATAACACCTTCGGTAAGGGAATTGGAACATGAAGATGCTCCCAATCCAAAGGCAGCAAGAACAGCAGCTGTTCCCAACGCAACAAGTGATTTACGACCACTTAAAAAACGCTTCATACGAATTCCTCCATTTTTGACTTCGTACTAAAAATCCAGGGGCTTAAGGGACTGTACGCCTCGCAGCATGGCGTCTCATCCCCTGCCGGTCCTCTCCGGCAATCCCCTTTCTAAACAAAACAGTATAAACTTTACTCCGCAAAACTTTTTCTATTCAAAACTCTGTATTTACAAAACCTTTTCTAAGTCAGGCCAGCCCCTCCCCGGCCAGCCTGTACTTACAAAAACTTATTGATACACACGCACATAGTCGACGTACATGTGCCACGGAATACCGTTGAATGCCCCGGCATTGTAGATACCGGTGAACTGACCGCCCATCGCAAAGTTGAACAGAAGATAGAACGGCTTGTTGAAAGCATCAAGTCCCGCTCCGGCTCCAGCACCGATTGCAATTTCCATAACCTGCCTGTCGTCCACAAAGAACTTGATAAGTGTGCTTGTCCATTCGATCGCATAAGTGTGCCACTGGCTCACATCCAGTGAAGCAATGTTGTTGTACCAGTTGTTGTTGGTGGTAAGGCCGTAGTAAGCATGGTTGTATCCGCTTGAAGTGGATGAACCGTTTGCATTCCAGTGGCATGTCTCGTAGACAAATCCGTCATTGTTGGCATGCTCCATGATGTCGATTTCACCGCAGTATGGCCATGAACCGTTGCCAAGCA
>CAMNHD010000293.1 GCA_946538875.1 uncultured Treponema sp. | reverse complement strand
CAGATTCCCAGTGGCTCATGGGGCGTGACATGCTCCTGAACGCAGGGTACAGTCAGTATGAAGTCTCCAACTTTGCCCGTGATTCCAAGATAAGCAGGCACAACATGTCGTACTGGAGTCAGGAACCCTATATAGGAATCGGGGCAGGGGCAAGCGGTACGGTCTACGACTTTTCGGATGAGCCGTCAGGTTTCAGGTGGACAGGCACTACAGACATCGAACGCTACATTGATTTCTGGTCGCATTATGAAGCATGTCCCTGCTCAGAATCTGGCCTCCCTCGTACCCAGGAAGTGCTTGACCCTTCGACTCTGGAATTCGAGTACCTTATGATGTCTCTGAGGACACTTTCCGGTGCGTCGGAATCCAGGTACAGGACACGCTATTCAGGACTGGAGCCCTGGCGGGGAGACTTGGAGAAACGCCTTGCCTCTAGTGCGGTCTGGCGCGGCTTTGTGGATGAATGCAAGGCTTCAGTTTATGAGTCTTCCGGTTCAAGGTATTTTTCCATGACTCAGGATGGTCTCCTTTTCCTTAATAATTTGCTTACAGACCTCCTGTAGTTGTATTTGACATATTCAAAGAAAGTGTTATACTAGGGCTATGAGTACACATATCAATGCACCGGAAGGTGCGGTGGCAGACAGTGTTTTGCTGCCTGGCGATCCATTGAGAGCAAAATTTATTGCTGAGAATTTCTTGACAGACGTCAAGTGCTATAACGAAGTCCGCGGTATGTTCGGTTTTACCGGCACATATAATGGTAAAAAGGTCTCTGTGCAGGGAACCGGCATGGGCCAGCCTTCTCTATCCATTTATGTGAACGAACTGTTCAGATTTTACGGTGTTCAGAAGGCAATCCGTGTGGGAACCTGTGGTGCTGTCCGCGATGACATTGAGCTGCGCGACGTGCTTCTTGCACAGGGAGCCTGTTCCGACAGTGCACTAAACACAATGCGCTTCAACGGAATGCATTATGCACCTATTGCGGATTTCGGCCTGCTGGATACCGCTTACAATACCGCCAAGTCCATGAACCTGAGCGTAAAGGCCGGGCTCTGCGTATCAAGCGACAATTTTTATGATGACAAGGCAAACTGGAAGCTGTGGGCGGAATATGGTGCTCTTGGAATAGAGATGGAAGCGGCCGAACTTTATACACTGGCTGCAAAGTTCAACAGAAAGGCACTTGCAATCCTCACTGTGAGCGATCATATTCTCAAGGGCGGCGAAACCACTGCCCAGGAACGTCAGACTTCTTTTACCAATATGATAGAACTTGCACTTAAGACTGTGACGGCTTAGAATGAAATTCCTTAAAAGAGATATTTCAAAAAGTGCGGAGGCATGGGCTTTCCTGGGGCTGCTTGCACTGGCTATGCTGCTGAGTCCTGCGGCTTCCTGGTTCAAGAAGCTCAGCTCGCCAAAACTTAATATAGACTTCTCATATGTGGCAGATTCTGATTCCCATGACGGAGTGAGTCCTTCTGATTCATATTTCTATTGGAAAAATGCATCCGGAAAAGTCAGGGATTCCTTTGATGCCGTGACCGGAGCTTCAAAAAAAGGCGCAACCAAAAGATTCGATGCTGTGCGGCTTGACAAGAGCGGTAAGAAAATGCTCCTTCCAAGGGGGTTAAGGGCTCTTTTCCTCTTTGCAGTGAGTGAACCTTCGCTGGCTTCAAAGGATTTCCTTAGCATTGGCCGTGAGGACGGAATTCTTGTGATTAGTTTTGTGCACCGGGCAAATGCATTCAGAATTGTCTGTGACGCTAAGGATTGCCTAGTGTTCAACGGGCCGGAGAAAAAAATCGAAGTTCCAGCACAGGATAGTCCGGAGATGAATGCCGAAGCCGATTCAAATTCAGAAACAGTTTCTGTTCCGGATACAGCGGAACCTGTCAGCGTGCCGGAAAAAACTGAAACTGCACAGTTCTACATTGCAAAAGACATTGCAGTGCAGGGCGAGGACGGAAAGTTCAGCCTTAAGGAGGAGTTTATGGCAGAGCAGGGCCAGCCGGACTGGAAAGCTATGAATTTTGAAGCAGATGAGGTAGACTATACAGCAGGTTTATATTATATCGGAAAACTTGCAGTAAAATCTTTTGACAACAGATTGACAGTAAAAGGGACATTGCAACAAATTTCAGAATAAAGTGTCTCAATATTATGGAGGAAAATATGAAACCAATACTGCTGGTTCTTGCAGCTGGAATGGGAAGCCGCTACGGCGGAGTCAAACAGATTGATTCAGTGGGTCAGAACGGAGAATGTCTCCTTGATTTTGCCACCTATGATGCCCAAAAGTGCGGGTTTGGAAAAGTAGTTTATGTAATCCGCAGGGATATAGAGAAGGATTTCCGTGAACGCCTGTTCGACAGGGTTGCAAGGAATTTTGATGCGGAATATGTCTTCCAGTCAAAGGATTCCCTTCTTACCCAGGAGGAGCTGAACCGGGCCGCAGACCGCACAAAGCCATGGGGAACACTTCATGCAATCCTCTGTGCCAAGGAAAAGGTGAATGCACCCTTTGCTGTGATAAATTCTGACGACTATTATGGAAGGGACGCATTCAAGATTCTTGGCGGATATCTTTCTTCAATTCCTAATGATTCCACCGCTCATGCCATGGTCGGATACGTGCTTGGAAATACAATGAGCCGCAGCGGAACAGTGAGCCGCGGTGTCTGTACTGTGGAGAACGGATTCCTTAAGTCAATCAGGGAGAACACAAAGATTGGATATCAGGGAGAAAAGATTATCTCTGAGCTGGATGGCAGGGAATTCGAGATGACTGGTAAGGAATGGGTCAGCATGAATCTGTTCGGTTTCAGTCCCAAGGCATTTGAAGGCTTTGACGAATACTGGGAGAACTTCAGGCGCACGTCGCTCGACCAGCCAAAGACGGAAGCTCTGCTGCCGGTTGCGGCAAGTGACATTGTATCACGCGGGGAAGGCTCGATTAAGTTCTTTACTTCAACAGAAAGATGGTTCGGAATGACTTATTCGGAAGACAGGGAAATTGTCCGCGATGAAATTGCAAAGAAGATTCAGGACGGTTATTATCCATCAAAACTTTGGGAGAAATAGAACTGATGACTGATTTTGCAAGAGTAATCCTCAAGCCCAGGGAAGAACTTGAGATAGCTCAGGGATTTCCATGGGTCTATGACAACGAGATTAATACAGTAAAGTGGACAGCCCCGGATGGAAGCGGAGTAAAGACAACATCACTTGCTGACTGCCAGGTTCCCGACGGTAGTGTGGTGGAGCT
>CAMNHD010000292.1 GCA_946538875.1 uncultured Treponema sp. | reverse complement strand
AGTCACCAGTGCAGTGTCACTTGCGCAGCCACAGGCCCCGCTTACCAGTGCAGCATCTCTTACCAATACAGTTCCCCCGGCACCGAACACAGCCCAGCTTACCCCGACAGCAGTCCTCACCAAGGAAGCCATCCTGCTGGCCATAAAGAAAATCATCGACGACCACCAGTCCGACACAAAAAAAATGAGCGACCAGAAGATATGCACCTTACTGGCCGCCCAAGGCATCACAGTCGCACGCCGCACCGTTGCAAAGTACCGCGCGCAACTGAATATAGATTCGTCTTACACAAGGTAGACGCTTTCAGCTTACTTTTTTTCCTGAATCTTGTCCTTTTCCTTCTTGACCTTAGTGTCCAGGACATCCATCAGTTTGTTCACACCAGCCGCAAAGTCAAAGTCATCACTCGTGACATGAGCATTTGCGCCCCAGCGGAAGTTCACTGTGGCATCAAAATAGTATTTTTTATCCTCCTTTACGTGCAGGATAAGGTCAATGATTAAATCCTCCGCATACTTGATGCGCTGAAGTTTCTGATTGATAAGATCTGTCTGATCCTTGGCCAGGGTAAATCCCTGAGCAGATATAGCTTTTGTCATAATTATTTTTTCTCCTTAAATAAAATTTGATATAATCCGGCAAACTGCCGCGTGACAGCGCTCAGCACCAGCCACATTTACAGTATAATACAGGTTTTCCCAAAAAGCAAAAGAAAAAACAGCAATTCTTAAAAAATCTTAAAACTATTAAAATACAATGAAATTATTATTTATACTGCGCCGTCCCCTCACCCCAAACCGGCCTTCCAGGGCTTGCTCACGCGCGGTGCCTGCGCACCAGGCCTAGCGGCCTGCCCTTCCACGCACGGGGCGCACATCAGTGCGGTCCGGATGCCTTTTTGTACTGACCTCTGACCAGCAGGACACAGATGACCAGAATCACCGGGAACGCAATTCCGCCAAGGATTCCAGACTTCAGGCTGTTTCCAAAGTGCTCGGACACTTCTCCCACGATTGCAGGCCCCACAGAACCGCCTAAGTCTCCGGCCAATGCCAAAAGTGCAAACATTGCGGTTCCGCCGCGTGGCATGACTTTTGCGGAAATGCTGACCGAACCGGGCCACATTATGCCCACGGAAAAGCCACATAGGGCACAGCCGATAAGCCCAAATACCGGCTGTCCGGCAAGGGCGGCTATCAGGTAACAGGCCAGGCACATCACTCCGGAAACCACCATGCAGACGGTAAGGTCAAGTTTTTCCCCGAATTTTGCATACAGAACACGGCTTATTCCCATGAGCACTGCAAAACCGCAGGGACCTGCAAGGTCGCCCACTGTCTTTGACACATGCAGTGCCGATTCTGCAAAGGCTGAGGCCCACTGTGCCATTGACAGTTCCGACGAACCGGCGCAGATCATAAGCAGAATCAGGAGCCAGAAAAGTCTGTTTCCAAAGAGGGACCTTACGCTCATGCTTTCGCTTTGGTCAACGAGTTTTTCTATGGGACAGGTGGCAAAATTGTAGATGTTGTAAAGCGGTACAAGTGCCCATATAATGGAAAGAATCCGCCAGTTTTTTATGCCGAAGAGGGCAAAGAATGCGGTGGTTCCAAGGATTACGGCCACTGAGCCCCAGCAGTAAAAGGAATGGGTCAGGCTCATCATTGCGGCCTTGTTTTCAAAGGGGCATGCTTCTATGATGGGGCTTACCAGGACTTCGGCCAGTCCGCTGCCCACTGCGTAGACGGCGACGCTTACCAGTATGCCGGCAAAGTGGGACGGCAGCAGGTCAGGCAGGAAGGCCAGACCTATAAGGCCCAGTGCAGATGTCACTGCGGAAAGCACTACGCTCGGGCGGTACCCCAGCCGGTCTGCGATTTTTGCACAGACGGAGTCGGTCACCAGCTGGGTAAAGAAGAATACTGTGGAGATTATGGCCAGTCTGCTGAAAGAAATCCCATAGCCTGTATGGAAGGTCAGGAACAGAAGAGGCGCAAAGTTCGCGCATATAGCCTGGGTCACAAAGCCCATGTAGCAGGCAAGTGCTGTCCTGCGGTAATTCTTGTGTGCTGAGGGTGTCTTGCTCATACGCCCATTGTCCACATTCTGCGGAAAAGTTCAAGCCAGTCCGCATCCACGTCACAACGTAATGATTGAAACCTGCATAAAGCTTTACCCGTTTGACTATCTTTCGATTATTTCGTATAGTAAAGGTATGGCAAAAGGTTCCAATTTTTTCAAAAATATTTTCTCTTCTCTTTTTGGGGGAAATGATCCTGAAGCAATAAAGAGACGTCAGCTCAAGGCAGTGGCAAAGGAATTGTCCAAGACCAAATACCACTTTTACAAAGCCAACACCAACATGGCCGATATTTCAATGGCCAAATTCTTTTACGAAGTGTACAAGACAGTCTCGCCCGCACAGGCAATGTTCCAGAATGCCGCTGAACCGCAGCTCAAGCGGGTGCTGATGCAGGCTATTCTTACCGACAAGCAGCATGCCATGATTGACGCCCTCTCGGAAGAAGGTGTGGTGGAGCTTGGGCACAACAAGGACATCAAGGAGGTTCAGAAGCAGCTGAGCCAGGAACTGCACAACCTTGCCATGGAATTCCCCGCCCAGAGGGTACGCCAGATTGACGACCTTTACACAAGGCTCATCCTGTTCAGTAATTTCAGCAAATTCGACTTTTACTTTATCCTCAAGAAATTCGACAGCCACCTGCGCGAACGCGACTTCAACACTCTGCCGCACTTCCAGCAGATAGGCGCACCATATATCGTGGAAGACCTCAAGAACTTCCTGGATCTTGCCTATGCCCTGCCCATGGATTCATCCTGGGACGAACTTTTTGCCGTCCTCAAGAAAATACGCGGCTCTGACCCCGTCACCCCCAACTCATGGCGCAAAGTGATGAACCATCTGCGCAACCTTAGGGAAAAGCATGTGTTCGAGATGATTATCCAGCTTGTGACCGAAGACCCCTCATACAGGCAGACCGTCAAGTACGAGGAGCATCATGTGGTGGAAGACTTCCTGCAGGGAGTCCGCAAGCAGGTGGAATCAGGTCTTGAAAAAATCAAGGAACAGCAGACCGCCGGAAAGATAGACAAACTTCTTCTCCAGATTTTCGGAACCTCCGACATTCCGCAGCTCAAGTACTACAACGAATCCAACAGCGGTGTCTTTGAGCGCAAGAACTTCTGCGGCTACCTGTGGGCTGATCCGCTCAGATACCTCAAGACATTCCTGCTGGACTTCACCAAAAAAGACCTG
>CAMNHD010000291.1 GCA_946538875.1 uncultured Treponema sp. | reverse complement strand
GGAAAGAAATTCTGCTCCGCAAAAGGCGGCTTGTGCCGGCCGGCGGTAGGCTAATCATGCTTGACCGCATATCCAAAGTGTATTAAACTTTAGAAAAATGAAAAACATTTCGGGAAGGTCTATTCTGCTGAGCGGACTTGTGTTTTTTCTGGTCATGATAAGCGGAATACTGTTTTACGCAAATTATCAATATGCTCAGATTCAGCGTGGCCAGGAAAAGGCAAGGCTTTTGGCTAACGGATACCTTCTTTCTTATGAAAACTCTCAGGGCCTGTATGACATCCTTAACTATTATATAGAAGATATTATGATGCTCCGCGGCACCAACAACAAGTTCGACTCCCTGGACCAGCACAACATCATGGAACTGGGGCCTGCGGCTTACAGGGTGAGTGTCATGGACAGCAAGGGGGAAGCCTTTTACCTGTCCAAGCCAGATCTTGAGGAAAGCGGAAGGCTTCTTGTTGATTCGCTACCTCTGATTACTGCTGAAAACTTCACTAACTTTCCCATGGGGGCGCCTGTATACCACGGGCCTTTTGTCACCAGGACAAATGACTTTCTGTATGTTGTGGAGAAAAGTTTTGTGACGGTACTTGACGGAAGGCTCATGTTCATGGGCTCTGTGCAGATGGTCTATTCTGTTGCAAAGATTTTGGTCGACCAGAATCTTTCCCGTCTGGCGGAGCTTGGCTATGAGTACCGTGTTGTGCGGAACTATTCGCCTGATGACGGGTATCCTGTGGTGCTTTTTGAAAGTGATGGCAGGAAATTCAAGTCGCCGGTTACGATTGACTTTATGTTTGCCGGCGAGAATGTGGAACTTGAAGTGGAGCCTTCAAAGGGGTGGATTCCGCCGGATCAGCTTTTCTGGCAGTACGCAGGTGTCTTTGTGACTGCACTGCTTGCGGCTCTGCTCACGGGTGTCATGAGCACTCTCATTGTAAAGAACAAGTTGATGAAAAATCTTTCCTATACTGACAGCATGACCGGTCTTCCGAACATGAGGGCATACCAGGAGGCGGAGGATGCTCTTGAAACTGTGGAGAATTTTTCCATCCTGTATATTGATCTGAACCACTTTAAGCAGGTGAACGACACTTATGGTCACAGTGCCGGTAACGAAGTCCTGAAATTTGTTGCCGGCAAGCTGAGGGAAGGCTGCGGGGAAAAGGCAAGGGCTTACCGTACAGGTGGCGACGAGTTCATCGTGATTGTTGACGGCGGAGTTGAGCCCGACGAATTGAAAATGCTCAAGCTGAAACTTGAGACACTTATAGAGGTCCCGCTGCATCTTGGCGGACATTTTGTGTCGGTGGGTGTAAGCATAGGTGCCGCGCAGAGCGGTGTTGACGGAGAAGGTGTCGCCGAGGTTGAACGGATTGCCGAGGACAGAATGTACAGGGAAAAGCAGGCCAAGCATGCCATGGAATAAAGCTGCATTTTCCCCTTATTGCCTATTTAGAAAGTAAAAAAACTGTGAAATTCAGAAAAATTCCTTGAATAATTGTTCATAATTTAGTAATCTAAAAATTAAGAAGTCCTAGGACTTTTGGGAGACTGGGACTTCTTGTGAGGTGAGTTGCAGTCTTTACATGGAATTAAAAAAATTATTCTTTTCGATTCTTTGTGGGATTACAATATTTAAAAAGGTATGAAAGTTCGACCCACATTAAAAATTCTTTGAGGTAACCACTGAATCTTCTTGGACTTTTGTGATGACCGGAAATTTCTTATATGCGCCGATTTTTCATTCAACTCAAAAAGGAGATTTCTTATGAAGAAATGTACCGTGCTTGCTTTAGTTGCGTTTATCGCGGCTATGCTGGCTGCACCCGTGACTGCTCAGGAATCTGGTTCCGATGAGCTCGGGCTGCGCATTGGTGCCTATGGCTTTGGCGAACTTCCAGCCAATGAGTATTCACAGTCTATCGACGGTTTGGTCGGTGGCGGATTGACTATCGGTTATCCGTTCCCTGCTGAAATTCTAGGTAACCAGTTTGGTATTTCCTTCCATATTCAGGGCGGCTATCTTTTTGCCCAGGGTGGAAAGGCGGACAACGGATGGGATGCACTTGTGATGACCAATCTGTGGTTCCGCATTGGTCTTCCGGCAGGCTTTGCCCTTGTTCCTGAACTGGGTTACGGTGTTGATGTGCGCCATGTTGATGTAAAGCCTGAATATGAAACTTTGCCGAGCGATGTTTATGCTGATCAGTTGATTGAGGCTGCCCTCAGCTTTAGATGGGCTCCTGTCAAGCTGAATGGTCACCTGGAGTTTGAACTTACTCCTCAGTTCCTGTTCAACCCGTTCAATGACGGTATGACAATCCTTGGCGGTCTGCGTCTTGGATTCCTTTACGCATTCAGCAAATAGGTGGAGGGAAGAGAATGAAAAAGAATGTTTTTAAGGGAATGCTTGCCGCGGCTTTTTCTTTGTTTGCCGTAAGCTGTTCCGACCTTGTTATGGACCTGCGCCTTCCGTCTGACGCTGAGCGCAATGTGCCGACGCCTTCCGAAGCCGATGTTACGGTGGATGAAGATGCTGTCATAAAATACTATGTGATTGACGAAGAGACCAAGCTGACTGACGGAAGCGAAGATTCCTATGTTTACGATAAGGATGTGTGTTCCGCCGAAGTTGAGGAAGACACTGGCAAGCTGACTGTAAAGCAGGGCAGTGCAAACGGCGAGACCGATGTCTGGGTTCGCGTTGTGAACGTAACACCTGATCCGGATGAAGTCCTTTACCGCGTTCGCTACCATGTAAAGAACGACGGCAAGCTGGTGGTTGACGAAAAGGGCTTTGTGCAGAAGACCTATGTTGTGACTCCGACCGAAAAGGATGCCAAGGGTGAAGACCTTGGAAACAAGCCTCTTGTTTACGAAGGCGTGACCGTAGATCCTGAAGACGTGGTTAGCGTTAAGATTGACGATGACGGAAACCTTGTGATTGTTCCAGAAAACCCGGGAACTGCAACGATTGTTGTTGAGGCTAAGGACAAGGACGGAAAGGACGTTATCGTTGTATACGACGTGACTGTGGACGAGGAAGGAAAGGTTACTGTTGATCTAGTTGCCGTAAAGGTTCCTGAGGATATTCCTCTTCCTGTGACGGATGTCGAGGGAAACCCGGTTTCACTTACCGTGGATCTTGATGACGACAGGTCTGTTTCAAATACTAACCCCGATGCTGTTCCTGCTATTGCCGTGGACGGGGCCGACAAGATTATGGTTACGCCGCTTGAAACCGGTTCCAGCACTGTCGCCGTTCCTTTTGTTGACTTT
>CAMNHD010000290.1 GCA_946538875.1 uncultured Treponema sp. | reverse complement strand
GTGGCTGAAAAAAAGGTTCTGAGTCTTTCTATCGAGGATGCGGTTAAAAAGGCTTTGGACTCCAACATCACTCTCAAGCAGAATGAAAAATCCTTGGAAACTGTCAAGCGCAATGCGGACAACGCATGGAATGTCTTTATCCCGACTGTAAAGGCCAATGCTTCATTCACTCAGTCGTTTACTGATCCTTCTGTGTCCAGTGTAAGCATCGGAGGTTCGGCTTCGCTTGCGCTTACTCCTTCGCTGATCAGTGCAATCCGTGCTGTCACACTGAACTACGAGAAGCAGCTTATAAGCTACGAGTCTGCCGTGCGTTCGATTGAACTTAATGTCAGGCAGCTTTTTTATACGATTCTATGGCAGTCTGAACAGCTTTCTCTTGCGGAGGGCGAGGTGAGTTCCAGCCAGCGTCAGTATGACTCTGATCTTGCCAAGTACAACCGTGGTACTCTTCCCAGGGTGAGCATTCTTTCTGATCTTGTTTCGCTGCAGCGCGCACAGCTTTCCCGTGACCAGCAGAAGATTGCCTTTGAGAATTCCCTGGCTTCCTACAAACAGCTTTTGGGGCTTGATTTGTCCGAGCAGATAGAGCTTAGCGGCTCTCTTGAGGATGTGCTTTCGCTTTCCGAGATATCACGTGAGCAGGTGGACGCCTTGCGTTCTGAATCCACAACTATGCAGAATTACAAGAAGCAGCTGGAGGCGGCGAACAATGCGCTTTTGCTCAAGCGCTTTTCTGCATGGGGGCCTGCTCTTTCTGTGAGTTACAATCTTGGATGGGGCGGAAAAAAAGTCGGTGACGGTGATTTTTCTTTTGATGAAAAGCCTGGTACCAATGCCTTGACTGTCGGTGTGAGCATTCCTCTTGACGGTTATCTTCCGTGGTCGGCTGCCGGTCAGGGAATTGAGGATGCCAAGGATACAATCGAGACTGTGGAGCTTAATATCCAGAATCAGGCGGTTACGGAAGAAATCAGCATACAGAATTACCTCAACACAATCAAGTCTGCCCAGGCTTCCATAAAACTTGGACAGAGCAGTGTGGATTTGGCGCAGCAGACTTATAACCTTACGCTGGATGCTTACAATCACGGGACAAGGAGTCTGCTTGAGCTTCAGAATTCCCGTGACAACCTTAGAACTGCAAGGACTAATGTCATGGCTACGGCCAGTTCCTTGATTACTGCGGTGCTTAATTTGGAAAATACAATCGGTGTACCTTTCGGCACACTGGGGAAAGAATCAGAAAATACACAGGAGACAGCAAAATGAGTGTCAATTCAGACGGAAAGAAAACAGGTTCTGAAAAAAAGAGAAAGATATCTATAGTGGCGGCGGTTGTTGCCCTTGTATTCATAGCGGCTACGGTGGGCGTGTTCTTCTATGCCAAGGCGAGCAAGGCAAAAGGGGGAAAGGGCTTTGGCGGTTTTCCGGGAGCTGGTGGTGCCCAGGATTCTGTAGTTACGGTGCGTACTGTTCCTGCTGAATTGGGAACTCTCCATGACTATGTGAACACAAACGGAGAGATTCAGCCGAGAAGTTCAATTGCTGTTTTCCCTGACATCAGCGGAAAAATCGTGGACGTGCTTGTTTCTCTTGGTTCGACTGTCCGCCGTGGTCAGTCAATTGTCGAGATTGACCCTTCTTCTCCTGGTGCCCAGTACCGCCACAGCATGGTGGTCGCTCCTATTTCCGGAACAATCACTTCTGCGCCTCTCAAGGCTGGAACAACGGTAAGTATCTCCACTGCCATCACTGTTATTGGTGACGTGACAAATCTCCAGGTGACTGCTTCTGTGCCGGAACGCTATGTTGCGGCTCTTAAGACTGGTCTCAAGGCTGACATTGTGCTTGAGGCTTATCCTTCCGAAACTTTTACGGCGACGGTCACGAGGGTGTCTCCGTTGGTGGACGCGACTTCCCGTACCAAGGAAATCATTCTTGAATTTGACAAGCGCGATTCCCGCATTAATGCCGGTATGTTTGCAAAGGTAAAGCTGTGGACTTTGGATTATTCCGGGGCTGTTACTATTCCTTCAAATGCAATTGTTGAAAAAAGCGGAAGGCAGTGCGTGTATGTCATCAACGACGGCAAGGCTGAACTGCGCCCGATTGAGACTGGAAACTCTGTTGACGACTATATACAGCTTGTAAGCGGTGTTGAGGTCGGGGACAAGATTGTTGTGGAAGGTATGCGTGTTCTCAGCGAGGGGGCAAGCGTCAAGGATTTGTCTGACCCTGAGCCTGCTGCTGGGCCGGATGGTGCTTCCTCTTCTGCGGATGGAGCCGACGCTTCTGCCGATGGCGGGGACGCTTCCTCAAAGAGTGCTGGCGCTCCGGGAAAAAGTGCGGGCGCTCCGGAAAAAAGTGCGGGCGCTTCCGCAAAAGCAAACTAAGTCGAGGTTCGTTTTATGATCAGCGAAAAAACATTACGGCACCCGATACTCACCGCCATGGTTTTTACTCTCCTGGGGCTTATGGGAGTCTTTACCCTGAGCAACACCGCAATCAGTCTTCTGCCGGACGTGGACTTTCCCTACCTCATGGTGATTTCGTCCTACACAAACGCCGGCCCTGAATCGGTTGAAAAGTCGGTCACAAATCTGGTGGAAAACTCACTGGTGTCAGTCAGCAATTTAAAGCAGATTTCCTCAACATCGTCAGAAGGCATGAGCATGGTCTCCCTGGAATTCAATTACGGCACAGACCTGGATGTTGCAACCAATGATGTGCGTGATAAACTTGACCGCGTAAGCCGGGGACTTCCTGACGGAGTGACCACTTCCATCATGAAGATGGATGCTTCAAGTATGCCGATTATGCGCATAGCAATACGCGGTAACCGTACCACAGATGAACTCAAGGCCATCGCAGACGATCAGATTCTTGACGTGCTTGAACAGGCAAACGGTGTTGCAGAAGCGACAACTTATGGCGGACGCACCCAGATTGTCCGCGTAGAACTTGAGCAGAACCGTCTTCAGGCATACAACCTGACTCTGACTTCAGTGGCATCAGCCCTTGCAGTGCAGAACCTTGAGCTTGGCGGTGGTACAATCACTGAAGGAAAGATGGACTATTCAATCCGTACTGTGGGAGAATTCAACAGTATCGAAGAAATCAACAATACCGTGATTACGACGATAAACGGTTATGACGTAAAGCTGCGCGATATCGGAAGAGCCTTCATGGGATTCAAGGATGCAAGCTCTCTGGTCTACATCAACGGCGAGCCGGGAGTATACGCCTCTGTGACCAAACAGTCAGGAGAAAACTCCGTGACGGTTGCAA
>CAMNHD010000289.1 GCA_946538875.1 uncultured Treponema sp. | reverse complement strand
GTCGATGAAGGTTCAGACGGTAAGGTGACACCTGCTGCTGCAAATCTTCACTATGAGCTTTTCATCGATGCTGCAGCTGAGAACGCAACATCATTGCTTCCTATCGACTAATTCCATCTAACTTTACTCTTGTGAGTAAGGGCATCCACTAATACGGGTGCCATAAGGGCAGTCTCGCAGTTTGTTCGTGCAGGCTGCCCTTTTTGTTGGCTTTTCTTTACAAAAGGGCATTCTTCTTTTTGTGCTTGAGTGCTCTTCTGTGAGGGTAAGCCCTTTGGATTGTTCTTTGAAAAAATAATATTGAATTTAGGTTCTGGGCTTGTGCCCACTTATAGGTGATGAGATAAGGAAATTTCTTACCTTGTTGCAGGTTCTGTTTCCTGTTCTTCTTTAATTGCAAGCACTTGCTCAAGAGGGAAACCAATAGACTTCGCGACTATTTCAGGATTTACACCGTTTGCAAGAAGGTTCCTGGCTGCTTCCAGTTTGGCTTGCTTGGAGCCGTCTGCAATGCCTTCTTTCTTGCCAGCATCATAGCCTTCTTCCCTTGCATAGTTCATGTATCGCTCCCAGGTCATATACTGCAGCCTCCATTGGGTATTATGCTTTGCGTCGGCTACGAACTCACCAAGATTGTCGGTAAAGTCGTCAGCAGGCTTGTTTGAGATAAGGAATTCAAAGAAATTCCTTGTCCTCTCATCATCTATCATCTTAGCACAAAGAGGTGCAAAGAAAAAGTGCTTGAATGCCAAATCACCCAAAATAGTTTTTCCGTCCTCCTGACATACATTTCTGAAAGTGTTGACAGGAAGGTTGTTGTGAAAAATATCCTCAAGGCAGATGAATATGACGTGACTTTCCTTTAAATCCCTGTAGAACATACCGGACTTGAGGTTGTCCACATCCATCACCCCCTGATAGTAACGGGATCGCTTGGGAATGTCATCTGTGTTTGTTGTCTGCATCTCAACGTCAAAGATTCTGTTCGTGTCCTTTACGTACACATCAAGCCTTATTCCTCGGGAGTCGTGGTCTATGAACATCGTCTCCTCTCCCTGAATCTCAATCCGGTCAATTTGGATTTTAAGAAGCATCTCAATAAGATGCTTGCATGCTTCAGGATGATGACGCATGACTTTGTAGAAAATGAAGTTGTTTGCCAGGGTCGCATTTTCCCAACTCTGTTCAATGAGTAAAGTGCTTTTGTCTTTTGTCATAATGACCTCCTATTATATATATGAGATTTTTTGAGCAAAAAGGACAACAAACTTTGAAAAAATATTTTAAATTATGTGATTTTTCAGGCTAAGTGCCTGTTAAAAATAAATTGGAGGAAAAATGAAAAAAACAGTTTTCGGTAAGGCAGCTTGCTTAGCTTCGTGCATTCTGCTTCTCTCAACACTGGTGGGCTGTCCAAACAATCAGCAGCCATCAACACCAGTCTCACCCGCAGAATCTGCATGCCCTGTGTTCAGCCCAATTGGCGGCTTCTACAAAGAAAAGCAGAACGTCACCATCACCTGTGAGGGAACGGAAGAAATCTACTACACCATTCTCACCGCAGCCTACGATAAGGACGGTAACTGGGATGAAACTGCATGGAGGACTGCAGTAGACTCATCAAAACCAACAGAAGAATCAACAAAATATACCGGCGCATTTGAAGTGGACAAGCAGTGCATCATCCGCGCCATGGCAAAATATGCTGACGGCACAAAGCACTATGCAATGACAAGCTTCGACTTTGACCTTGACCGCAGCACCGACTTTGACGGAAGTTGGACTCCAGTAAATCCCGAAAGTGATGACTGGCAGGATCAGACAATCTACTTCATCCTTACTGACAGATTCTTCAATGGCGACACATCAAACGACCATGTTGAAGGACTCACCGACCCCGAAGGAAATCCTTACAACGAAAGGGAACTCATGGTAGGTCAGCCTGCATCAGGTTACAACGGCGGTGACATTGAGGGTGTGCGCCAGAAACTTCAGTACATAAAGGACCTCGGCTTTACTGCAATCTGGATGACTCCACCCGTGAAGTGTCAGATTCAGGAAGCAAACTATCACGGTTATCACGGCTACTGGGCAAGTGACTTTACCGAAGTTGACAGTCACATGGGAACCTTAAAGCAGTATCAGGACTTCGTGAAGGAAGCACATGAGATGGGACTCTATGTGATTCAGGATATCGTTGTAAATCATTTGGGTGACTATCAGCAGATAAAGGAAGACGTGTCTGCGGGAATGTGGAACGAATCAGAGCAAAAGTGGGAGATTGCAAAAGAAAAATTCTACATGGAACCGATGTCAATTCCTCTGCCTCACCCTGAACAGCTTCCCTGGGCATTGAACGACGTACGCGACATCACTCTTGACGAATGGCAGAACAATTCTTTCTATCACTTCAACACGGAAATTTCTGACTACACGAATCAGACAAACATGTACACTCATTCTTCAAGCAACCTTGACGACATGGTTACGGAAAATGAAGTGGTGCGCCGTCTTCTCCGCGGTTACTTCCGTTACTGGATAGATAAGTGTGGAATTGACGGTTACAGAATCGACACTGCCCTTTACGTTGAGCCTGAGTTCTTCGAGGGTTTCATCAACGATACTGACTCAGGCAACATGGGCGTGCGTGAATATGGAATCAGCAAGGGAAAGAAAGACTTCATCAACTTTGGTGAGGCATTCAGTCAGGATGAGGAAATCTGTGGAAGCTACACTGGTGGCACGAAGGGAAATGCCCGCATGGATGGAATGATTTACTTCCCCCTGCGCTATGCGATTGCAGACACAATCAGTTCGGGAGGAAGCACAAATGCAATCAGCACTGTGTTGGGAAACCGCTACTCAAAAGGCTACTACAAGAATCCTGACCGTCTCGTAACTTTCATCGACAACCATGACATTGACCGCTGGGGACAGACGATGAAGGGCAACACCGAGCTTATGAAGGCCGCATACGGAATCATCTATACAATCCCAGGAATTCCTCAGGTGTATTACGGAAGTGAACAGGGCTTCTGCCAGCAGTGCCGTGAGGGAATGTTCAAGGGAAGTTTCTATACTCCAGGTACGACAAAAGATTCAGATTCCTTCGACACCACGGGAGACTGGTACAAGTATTTCCAGAACCTTAATAAAATGCGTAAGGAAAACCGCGTGTTCCGTCAGAACAATCTCTACATTCTTCAGGACACCGAGGACAGCGCAGGAATTTTTGCATACCTTTTGCGTGAGAGAAATCCTGAAAACCCGAACAAGTATCTGTCTGACGTC
>CAMNHD010000288.1 GCA_946538875.1 uncultured Treponema sp. | reverse complement strand
CCCGAATGCAGACGTTCCTGGGGCCAGGGCCAAGGATGCGGTGCTGGTGATTGATGTGAGCGAGGCTCTTGAGGAAGCAGGTTATGATGTTCCTCCAGCATTGACAAAGAAAGATGGTTCTGCTGAATTTGTTTCATATTCAGCTGAGACTGGGCTTGTGACCATTAGCTCTGACGGAGCTTCCACAGGTAAATTCATGGCTTTCTTTGTGGATGGAGAAGGCAACAAGATTTTGAATGTAGGCGGAAGCGTTGATTCTGATGACATCATGATTACAGGTGTTGCATTTACAAGCACCATTACGGAAAAGACATCTTCCGAAACCGTATTTGATGATGACGGAACAACACCTGCTGTTGACACCGAGAACACCTACGATGCAGTTTTGAATGATGATGGCTCTATCGGAAAGACCCTGACATCCTCAACATTCAAGCTGTATCCAAAGAAGAACTTTACGGCTTACCAGAGTGTTGCAAGCCATACCAGCGCAAGCTCTGATTTGACATCATCCCTTGACAGTGACGTGATTACACTGACGGCAACAGTGAATGAAGGTGTGGCTACGGCGGTGACGGATGGTGTTGTTACGGCTACTGGTATGAGCTTCTATGAGGAAGATACTGTCCTTTCTTACAAGGTATCAGTGACGGAAGAAGGTGCATGGAGCTATACAATTACGAATGTTGCAATTGATTATAGAAAGAGTGAAATCATTGATAGGAATACAAAACCGGATACATCATCAGGTGCTAGTTCATATATGAATGCAGGTTTGACCTCAAAAGTTCTTACATTATCACCTTTGAAGGATACTGAAGGGGATTCCGTGTTGTCTGTAAGTGCAAAGGGTGCAATAGATGATGATGAAATTACTTTGTTTATGAGAAATTATGTGACTATTAAGAACAATTGTCATATAATAACTTATGACTTGTATGAATCTGTAGTTGTGGTTCCATTTAGCTTCTTTGGTGAATATGAAGTCATGGGAACAGAGTATTCTAAGACTGGAGAAAATGAATTCGTTGCGGTTTCCAATGCATTAGGAGTGCAAGTTTCAACAACAATTACAGAAACCAATACAGAAATTGTGGGCGAAACGGGTACCATTACAGTTCAGCTTGGGGATTCTGAGGTCAAAGTGCCTGTTACCTTTGGTGCAACAGTAAATGCCGGCGGTATCTTCACAGTAACTTACCCTGCGGAGTAATGATGTGTTGTTAGGTTGAAAGTAGAGCTTTTTGCAGTAGTCATGCCGTTGCAGGGGCAGACCCGGTAATAGCGGCACTGCATAAGGCTCGAAATTGAACTTATTTAGTTTTTACGAAAAGGACATATATATATGAAAAAACTTTTGCTTAGTATTATGGGGGCATCCCTTTTGGGTGCGGCCCTCTTTGCGGAGCCTGATTCAGGATTGTTCTTCCCAAAGGACGAGGAATTTTCCGCAGGCAACTTTTATCTTGAGGGAAACGCCGGCTTTGTCTTTCCCTTTGGATTGCTGCAGGAAAACTATGACACTTCCGCAAAGCAGCCTGGTGCAGTCTTTGGCGGCGGTCTTGGCTACAACTGGGGCGGCTGGCTCTTTGGGGTAAACTACTATTCTGACATCTGGGGCAAGCTTGAGGACAATGCAAACCACACTTGGCCAAACGCCAGGGGCAATATCTTTGCCTTTAACCTGCGCCGCGTGCTTTCCAAAGAGTCAATCGGCTTCCTTCCGCCGGTGCTGGAATTTGTTCCGGGGCTTGGCATAGGCGTGGACTTCTTCTCCTACAACGGAGAAAAGCCCTTTACTGCCGACGGAGCATCCCTCTATACTGACGTGTCCCTGGAGCTTGCCTTTAACATGGGAAGCGATTTGTTTGTTCCCTACATTGCGGGCGACTACAGCTTTGTCTACAACAAGAACATAACGGACGGCTGGCTTGGTGTTCCTCATGCAATGGTGGGCTTGCGCTCATACATTCTGGCTCCAGCCGCAGCGGCAGGAACCCGTGGCGTAAAGACTGCAAGCGCAGGTCTTTCACTTAAGATGGGCGACGGATTTACTCCTGATGATGACGGCGAAAATGAAGTTATTATCGTAAAGCTTGTCACTAACCGTGTTCTGGGTAACAAGACCCAGAGCTGGAAAGTGGAGATTACCGATGCAGAAGGAAACATTGTCCGCACTTTGAGCGGCGAAGGAAAACTTCCAAAGACAATCACATGGGACGGTCTTGATGACAATGGTCAGGTTGTAAAGGGAGATTCCCCGTACACAATGACACTCAAGGCAGTACCGACCGAGTCTGTAAAGGCTAAGCTTGGCGGAGCAGAAGAAGTTGTGGGTGAACCTCTCACAGTCAACGTCGGAACAATCTTCCGCCCGTCTGTGGAAATTTCCACCACATTGCTCGAAGGCTTTACTCCTGATGCAGACGGAAAGGAAGACGAACTCCCTGTAGCTGTCAAACCGTCCGTGAATCTCAAGGGAAAGGCCAAGAGCTGGAATCTTCTGGTAAAAGACAAGAACAAGGAAGTCATCAAGACAATTTCCGGAGAAGGCGATGTTCCTGAAGAAATCATCTGGGACGGCAGCACTGAAAGCGGTGAGGACATCTTCTCCGGTGAAGACTACACTCTTACCCTGGTGGTTGTTCCAGCCGACGATGTGGCTAAGAAGTACGGTATAACAGAAGTACCAAGCAATGACCTCAAGATTAAGTCTGGTATTCTGTGGGAAACAATCATTCCTGAAGTTCAGTGGAAGATAGTCGTCAACACAATCTTCTTTGATGCTGATGCCGCTACATTCAACACACTTACTGAACTGCAGCAGTTCGCAAACCGCTGGACACTGGACAGCATTGCGGAGCAGGTCAAGGAAAAGACCGTGGAACTTGAAATTGAAGTCCAGGGCTATGCAAACAACGTTACTAATACCGAAAAAGAGGATAGGGAAGAACTTGTTCCTCTTTCACAGAAGCGTGCGGATGCAATCAGAGCCGAGCTCATCAAGCGTGGTCTCAAGGCTGACAACCTGACTGCAAAGGGTTACGGTGGAGCAAACCCGATGGCAAAGTGGGAAGACCGCCAGCACTGGTGGAAGAACCGCCGTGTTGAGTTCATCGTGACAAAGAAAGAAAAGTAATAGTCTTTTTTTTAAGGATATACCCTCCGGCAGTTTTGTCGGAGGGTGTTTTTTTTATTACTTTTTTGCGGTAATTCCCCAGACTTTCATACTCATTTTTTACCGAAAATTTGCGTTATTCATCGACATGTGCTATAATTGCGCTGTGAAAAA
>CAMNHD010000287.1 GCA_946538875.1 uncultured Treponema sp. | reverse complement strand
TACAGCGCGTATAATTAAAAAATTAACGCTTGCTGAACTGGAATCTTCTGCGTGCACCACGCTGACCGTACTTCTTGCGTTCAACCATGCGGGAGTCACGGGTAAGATAACCGTTTGACTTAAGTGATGTGCGGCAGTTCGGATCCACCTGAGTCAAAGCACGTGACAGTCCGTGCAGGCAGGCTGCGGCCTGACCGTTCAATCCGCCGCCCACAACATTGATAAGGATATCAAACTTGTTGCTGTTTGAAGTAACAAGCAGAGGCTGGTTTACTGTGCGGACCTGTTCTTCTGTTGCAAAGTATTCCTTGACGTCCTTTCCGTTAACTACAATTTTACCTGAGCCTTCACGCAAAAATACGCGGGCTACAGCAGTCTTTCTTCTTCCTGTACCGATTGCAATATTCTTAACCATGATAGACTCCTAATTACACTTCCAGAGGTTTTGGGTTCTGAGCAACGTGGGGGTGCTCGCTACCTGCATAAATCTTGAGGTTGCCGATAATCTGGCGACCAAGACGATTGTGAGGAATCATACCCCAGATTGTTCTTCTCAACGGTTCAGTCGGGTGCTTGGCAAGAAGCTTCTCAAAAGAAACTGAGCGGAGACCACCAATAAAACCAGTGTAGTGGCGGTACAGCTTGTCTTCGTTCTTGTTACCGGTCACCTGAATCTTGTCAGCGTTGATAATAACTACATAGTCACCACAGATAGTGTTCGGTGTGTAGCTAGCCTTGTTTTTACCACGGAGAACGCTTGCAGCCTTTGCAGCTACGCGACCCAGGGTCTTGCCTGATGCATCGATAATGTACCAGTCATTTGTTGGTTGTGAAAAGTTAGTTTTCATGTATATATACCTACTAATAAAATTACGGTGTGTGCTTTGCATCCAGCACCCATCGTTTACGGATAATGAGCAGTTATCCGCAATATATACGGGGTACTAGAATATATCATTTTTCAGAGTATTTAGTCAAGGCTGAATTCAAGGAATATGGCCTTTTCTGAAAAAACTCTGCTTATTTCTCCGAAGTCTTGTTTGCGGCTTCCTCTGCTGCCTTTGCCGCAGCTTCTTCCTTCTTTGCTTCCTTTTTGTCCTTGATGTCGGCAAAACCGATGAATACTGCCGTCAGGCCAATGAATGCCGACAGTACAGGGGCGCAACCCTTCAAGAAGTTGACAACGTCTGCTCCCCAGGCCAGTCCGGCGCCGGTTGGAAGGCAGGCAAACACACAGAATGCAATCAAGATGATTCCGACAATCAATGCTACCATATTACATCTCCAAAAAATCTTTACTTAATGTGACTTTGACAGTCAGTGTCTTCATTATTCCATAGTTTGCAGATATTTTCAAGGGCTACCACTTTACCGGCAGTTCCATCAGCTTGAACACCCTGCCCATAGTCTCTACAAACAGAGGGTATCCCGCAAGGTGCATAAAGTAGTACTCCATAAAGATAATCATCAGCAGGGCAAGAACCTTGTACTTTACAAGCGACCATCTGGAGTGGAGGCACAGCTGCATTATTACGTAGATTGGAAGCAGAAGGATGCTGTAGAGCAGGAAATGGTTGGGCACCAGGAAGCACAGTACAACAGAAAGACACGCAAGGATGATAGGGCCTATCTTCTTGGTTCCCCTGCATGACACGCAGATCACCAGAATCTTGAGCACAATGGAAATCAGCATAAGGAGGGCAAAGAGATAAGACCTTCTGAACATAAGCTGGTCAATTACAATGGGCTGGAAACCCATGTCGGAAAGCCAGGTCTTGGAAGGGCTGTCCTTAAAGAAAATGTCCCCGAACTGCTGCATGAACAGCGAGAAGTTGTTGCGCGGGGTTGACACGGAAGTGTATAGAAGCAGAGGCTTTATACCAATCATGACGCTTGTGGTGTACAGGACGTCAGACACAATGTCAACCACATAGTGTATGAAAGTCTTTACAATGGAAGCAAATGAAAACTTCCTGCGCAGATTCTTGCGGAAGTAACCGCTCACGTTTCGGACCTGGCCGTCTTCGCCACGGATGAATTCCTCTTCCTGAGCTTCGCCGTGTCCGCTGCGGTCGGGCCTGTAACCGTTGGTTGCGGCGGAAACAAGGTCGACCGGTGCCATGAGCAGGTACTGAAGCGAGTCGAGCGGAGCCTGTTCGGCATAGTCGGCAGGGAATATACCCCTGGAGATGTACTCGATGAAAATGCGTCTCAGGCGGCGGGCATCATCAATGTCCATGGATTTTATGGAAATGCGTATCTTTCCGATGTGCGAGAGAAGAATGAGGAATTCAGGCTTTGCATTGTTCTTAAGACTCTGATCCTTGAACGCAATGTCAACCTGCAGCTCGTGGATATTCTTCTGCAGTATGTTGGAGGGCAGGGGAACCTCCTGGAGCTCCCCGTTGCGGTCCACCTGAGTGGAAAGATTCCAGTAAAAACGGTGGTTTGTAAAGACAAATCCCCTGCGCAGCAAAGGATTCACCCAAAGGCAGCAGATAAGCTTTTCCTCCGGGCTGATCTTGAACAGATTCTTTATGTTGAACGCTGCCATGGAACTGAATTTGGACTGGATATGCATGTCATCCTCCGTCCTAGCTCAAGACAGCTCTGGCAAGCTGGTCAGCGCATGAAGTGCCCTTTGAGCCGCATAGATTGCCCTTGAGCCTTGATGCAATTTCCTGGGCAGTCATCCCTTCGCACAGAATTCCAATAGCCTTGAGGTTGCCGTTGCATCCACCCTCAAAGCGGATATTGCGGATTACACCGTTGTCGCGTGTAAAGTGAATGAGCCTGGCACATGTACCCTTTGTCTTGTAAGTGATATTTTCCATGGCTTTAGATTTTACTCCTGAACCTTGAACTGGTCAATCTGTGCACCAATATCTTTTATGCTCTCCCTAAGCTGGTGGGCAATGTCGTTCAGTGCGGAGCCAGTTTCGTTGATCTTGCGCGCCCCGGTGGACATTTCCTCCATGCTGTTCTGCATCATACCGGCGGCATCCTGCAGATTGCGCACACCCTCAAGAATCGCCTTGTTCCCTTCAGACATCTCGCGGCTTGCAGTGTGCACTTCAATAGTGCTGTCGTTCATTGCGTGAAGTGCCTGGCTGATTTGTCTTGAGCCTTCGTTCTGCTCCTGCATGGCCCCCTGAATCTGGCGGACAATGCCGTCGGTTTCGGTGATGTTCGCTGTAACATCCACAAAGGCCTGGTTTGACTGGCGGTAAACATCCACCATCCCCGCAATAGCTTCCTGGATATTGTTAAGCTCCTCCCCGATTGTCTTTGACTGCTGGGTGGAAGTTTCCGAA
>CAMNHD010000286.1 GCA_946538875.1 uncultured Treponema sp. | reverse complement strand
TATACCTCTCAGGTGCTTGCCTCATACGAAAAGGGAGTAACAGATTGGGCCGAAAGCTGGGGATATGTCAACCGGGACGGAATCCTCACCACAGAAATGACATGCAAGGGCACTTTTTATGATACAGACCAGGGCCTTGGAATTGCGGTCCAAAACTACAGGACTTGGCTCACGGCGGTGGAAAAATCATTGGAAAAAGTCTCTTCCCCAAGTGAAATTCTTAAGAAACAAGAGCTTACAGCCCTTCTTCCTGCCATGGCATGGATTGGTAAAAATCAAAAAACTTCGGGGAATACAGGTATTTTTGAGCTTTTAAAACTTGCATACAGTCTTGCAACACGTTATACTATAATATATGAAAGCAAAAAAGAATAGATTATTTACTATATTAGTTGTTGCAGTCTATGCACTAACAGTACTTGCCCTGGGAATTACCCTCTTTGTAGAATATCAAAACGGAGTACCCCGCGCAGAAAAGCGCTTTCTTCAGTTGTATCATGACGCAAACCGCAATATGCGCACAAATGAAATCGGAAGCAAGGATTTTATTGCTGCACTTGAGCATTCTATCGGTGATAAAAGTGACATTGCAGGAATTCAGTTTGTCTACAACGGAAATCCAATCTACACTTATCCAGAGGATATTGTGAATTCCAAAGTGACCCTGAGTCCCTTTGTTTACACAAACCACGAGAAGCTGACTGCCCAGGACGGCCTGCCGGTAACCCTCATTGCCGCAGTTTACAAGCTTTCCCCGGATTCAATCTATTACAAGGGACGCGCAGCCTTTATCACACTGCTCATTACCACACTTGTTTGTATCTTCTATCTGGCTTATCTCTATCTTGCCGGAAAGAACCCTCAGACTCCAAAAGAAAAAAAGACGGCGGATAGATCTGAAGAACCGGAAACAATTGAATCCTATGATGAGCTCTTCAATAGTCAGGAAGCTGACTCGCATAATAGTTACAGCGCTTCCGGCAGAGAACCGGAAATCCATGAGGAAGAGGCTAAGCCCGCCCCTGTAAAGGAAAACAAGAGCATTTGGGATGATGAACTTCCCGATCTTGACGAGGACTTTTACGAAGACTCCGGCACTGCACAGGAAAATGCCGCAGAAGCAATATGGACACAGCCTGAGACTGATGAATCACTTGACGAAAAAGAAGAAGACTATTCAGCCCCGCTTACAAGCAATATAACACAGGAAGAGTACCAGGCCCTTACCAAGGATCTTCTTCCGGAAAAAACAGCCTCAAAGCCACAGGCAGAAACAGATTTCTTCTCTGAGCCAACAGTTGCCGAAGAAAGCGCTGGTCAAGATTCCCAGGCTCCGGATCCTGCAGCAAAGAGCCTTGAAGAGGAACTTGCCGAGCAGGAATACCAGGCCCCTGCCGCAAAAGAGCCGGTAATCGACGAAACAGTTCTTTCAATGCCGGAACCATCTCCAGCCGCAGAACAGGCACTTCCGGATGCACCGCAGGGACTTTTCTCACCTGATACAGGCTTTGGGTGGGAAGATTATATGCTTACACGCCTTGACAGCGAATTGATGAGAGCTGCCTCCACAGAACAGGATCTGGCTCTGTTCACACTGCGTATACTCAAGATTGACTGGAGCGAGCAGGTTGCAAAGGAAATAGCTTCAAAGATTATTGAAAGATTCAAATTCGCCGACCTTGTATTTGAATACCAGGACGACGGCTGCTCAGCTATGTGTCAGGGCCTCACAATAGAAAAGGCCATTGAATTTGCAGAAGACCTGCGCACAGACATAATTGCAATTCTTGCCAAGTACAATTTGTACAACACTGTGGCTGTAGGAATTTCAACCAGGTCATTCAGGCTTATTTCCGGTGAAAGGCTTGCAAATGAGTCGCAGCAGGCACTTGTCCATGCTTTGGAAGACAAGGAAAGCCCCATTGTTGCTTTCAAGGCAAATCCTGAAAAATACCGCCGCTACCTTGCGGAGGAAGTTGCAAAGACAAAGCCCGCCGATGAGACAGAAGAAGCTTAAAAATGTGGATTAAAGACCAAGCCCGTCCGCGAGTTTGGTCTGAAGTTCTGTAAGACTTGAATCGTCAGGAAAGCGTTCCTTGAGAATGTAGAACTGAGTTTCCGCCAGTTCATATTTACCGCCGGCCATAAGAACAGCGATATAATTCTTGAGAAGGGAGTCATCTGTGGGATACTGCTCGACAAGCGCCTGATATTGAACCATAGCCTCGTCCAGATTACCGCTCATCGCAGTGATATACGCTATTGATGTCCTGATCGTCTTATTCTCAGGATCTTTTTCAAGCAAAGATGTAAACACTGCCCGCGCATTCTGCCAGTCCTTGTTAAGTGCATAACAGCGGCCAATCTTGTAATAAGCGGCATCTCCAAGGTCAGGATTATGCTTTGCGGCAAGTTCGTAATATTCCACCGCCTTTGAATAGTTCTTGAGCCCTTCGTATCCTTCGGCAATCTTGAGGTATTCCGAGGTGATATTGTCGCTTCGCATGGCCGCCTCGCCAGGAATCTTAAGGGAGGCAGTACTGGCACAGCTGCTTATCAGAAGTGCGGCAAACAAAAGGCAAAGACAGTGGATTCTTTTCATATCAGAGGCTTCCCAAAACCAAGTTTTCAATTGCACGGAGCTGTGAGCGGTAAAGACCAGTTATATTGTGTCCATAATCCGCAATCAACTGGATGATGTTGCGCGGACTGTCATGGTTGTCCTTTCCGTTAAGCCTGTCTCCTGCGTCCCCCAAACCAGGCATGATGTAAGCCTTCTCGTTGAGCACAGGATCCATCCACAAAGTGTAGCATGTGCAGTTTTCAAGAGCCCTGGTTACACGCAGGCTTCCCTTGAGTGCAGAGATAACATTGAAGAATTTAATGCTCCTTGGGCGCACACCCTGATTCTGCAGATACTTTACCACAGTCACCAGTGAACCGCCTGTCGCATTCATCGGGTCTGCAAAAATCAAGTCCTTTCCGTCAAGATCCTCCAGGTTATAGAAAGAATTCTTGAGGTTCAGGATATACTGCATGTCATTTTCCTGCTTGGTGTCGTCGCGGCTAATCTTGAACAGGGCAAATGGCGTTACAAAACCATTGGAGGAATACTCCTCGATTTCCTTTGACATAATCATAGAAGGAAGCAGAGCACCACGGAGCATGACACACATGACGGAATTTTCAATCTTGTGGTCAACGTCAGGAATCTTATGAACGGCATAATTCTGAACAGGATTGTTTACTGGAGTCTTTACCACAATATGGCTCTTCACATCGCTGTGCTGGTCAGTGTATGCCAGGCGGAAAAGCATCT
>CAMNHD010000285.1 GCA_946538875.1 uncultured Treponema sp. | reverse complement strand
GATATCGGAGATAGAGAAAATCTCATGGAATGCATCCTTGAGGTTTGCCCATTCAAGGTATTCTGTTATCTTTGCTTCGTGGGCGCGGATCTGTGACCACATCTCTTCATCGACCGGTGCGTCCGGAATTATGCCGTCATAGTATTTGTTTACAAAGAGAAGTGTGCGGTTGACGAGATTTCCCAGGTTGCCGATGAGTTCACTATTGTACTTTTCACGGAATTCCTTCCATGTGAACTGGTAGTCCTGCTTCTCAGGGCGGTTGTAGAAGATATAGAATCTCCATGCATCGGCCTTTATGCCGGTCTCAATTGCATCGGAACCGAAAACACCGACTCCGTTGCTCTTTGAGAATTTTCCGTCTTCGTAGTTGAGATATTCAGTGGAGCTCATGTGGAAGAGTTTTGTCCAGTTGTGACCGCTTCCCAGAAGGCTGCACGGGAACACTACTGTATGGAAAGGAATGTTGTCCTTGCCGATGAACTGGAAAAGTTCCACCGGGGTCTTGCCCTTTGCTTCTTCGCTTTCTTCCGGGAGCCACCAGCTCTTCCAGTCAAAGGAAGGCTTGCCCTGGGCTTTAAGCTCGTTCTGAAGCTGCTTTGTGATGGACATGTAGCCGATCGGTGCATTGAACCAGACGTAGAAGACTTTGTTTTCGTAACCGGCCTTTGGCACCGGAATTCCCCACTTGAGGTCGCGGGTGATGGCACGTTCGTTAAGGCCGTTCTTAATCCATCCGCGGGTGATGTTTATTGCGTTGTCCGACCATTTGCCTTCTTTGCTTGCGGTGTTCATCCAGTCGTCAAGCTTTTTGCTGATTGAGGGAAGGTCTATGTAGAGATGGTTTGTCTCGCGGATTTCCGGTGTGGAACCGCATGTGTGGCAGCGTGGTGACTTGAGCTCGACAGGATCGAGCAGGGAGCCGCATTTGTCGCACTGGTCACCGCGGGCATCTTCGTAACCGCATTTTGGACATGTTCCGCGGACAAAGCGGTCGGCAAGGTACATGCTGCAGTGCGGGCAGTAGAGCTGCTTGTTTGTGTGCTCTGTGATGTAGCCGTTCTTGTCAAGGTCCTTAAAGATTGACTGTGTTATTTCAGTACATTCCGGATTTGAAGTGCGGCCGAATTTGTCGAATGCAATATGGAACCACTTGTATATTTCGTCATGCTGCTTGTAGTAATAATCGCAGAGTTCGCGTGGAGTCTTGTGTTCTTCTATTGCACGGGTCTCAGTGGCGGTTCCGTATTCGTCAGTACCACAGATGTAGAGTGTTTCGTAACCGCGTGAACGGCAGAAACGGGCGAAAACATCTGCAGAGAGCATTTGTATCAGGTTTCCCAGATGGGGAATATTGTTGACATAAGGTAAAGCGGAAGTAATAAGTCTTCTATTCATACCTTTCTATTATAATTGTTTCTTCCATGTAAGTCAATTGTTGCGGTGTACTTGATTTTTATACAAAATATGGTAAACTCTTAGCACAAGGTACTCTTAAGAAAGTGCCAGTGAAGAAAATAAGTGAGGACAAAATGAATAGTTTGGCGGCATCGTTTTTGCTGAGGCACAATTTCCCGCTCAGCGTGGATATTGCTTCTGTGGCTACTGCAATCAGGCAGGACATGAACAGCGGTCTTTGTGGACAGAAATCTGGTCAGGACATGATCAGAACCTATACCAATCCACCTAAGAAATCAATCTGCGGAAAATCCGTTATTGTCATCGATGCCGGAGGAACGAACTTCAGGTCATGCCTTGTTACCTTTGGACCGGACGGAGTCCCTTCCATCAGTAATATGGAAAAAACACGTATGCCTGGTGTAGAGAAGGAGCTTTCAAAGGTGGAGTTCTTTGAGCAGTTTGCAAAGAATCTTGAGCATCTCAAGGACGCTGCAAGCGATATAGGATTCTGTTTTTCATATCCAATGACGATTACCGAGGACGGAGACGGTGTGCTGCTTGGCTTTTCCAAGGAAGTAAAGGCTCCTGAGGTTGTTGGCTGCACAATCGGAAAGGAACTTGCCAAGGCGCTGGCCGCACATGGCTGGAAGAACCAGATGCATATTTCCCTGCTGAACGACACGGTTGCCGCACTTCTGGCTGGAGCCGCATGCGTAAAAGAAGGCGAACGCTATTCTTCGTACATTGGATTTATCCTTGGCACCGGCATGAATGCGGCGTATATCCAGGGAGAGTCGCCTCTTTATCCTGGTCTTAAAGAGCAGGTGATTGTCTGTGAAAGCGGCAAGTTCGCCAACCTTATCAAGTCTGACTTTGACATTGCTCTTGATTCAAAGAGCGTAAAGCCGGGAACTTCTCTTTTGGAGAAACAGTGTTCCGGAGCATATCTTGGTCCCCTGGGACGTGAAGTGATCCATGCGGCCGCAGAGGAGAACCTGTTCTCTCAGGCTGTCAATTCCGAGCTCATGGCGCTTGACTCCCTTACACTTATCGAACTTGATTCATTCCTCCATGCTCCCTTTGCAACAGGAAATGTCCTTGGAAAAATCATGGCTGCCGGTGCTTCCGCTGAGGATTACGATCTGCTTTATCAGCTTCTTGATGCTGTGGTGGAACGCAGTGCACGTCTTGCCGCCGCAATTCTCTGCGCATGTGTAGAACAGAGCGGAAAGGGAAAGTCTGCTGTGGAGCCAGTCTGCATTCTTTGTGATGGTACAACTTACTTTAAGACATGGCAGGTTCAGAACAGGGTCACAGGTTTGCTGGACAAGCTCCTTAGACAGGACAAGGGACTCTACTACAATCTGGTGAGCTGCGACAATGACATAACCCTTGGAACTGCAATCGGCGGTCTGATTCAGGCCTGAGCAGTACTTGATTTTTAACCTGTGCGCTGCGGTTTGCAAATAAAACTAAATTTTGCATTCCGCAGTGCCGATAAAAAGAAAAATGATTAGTCTGCAGATAGTTTTCTGTCCGGCAGAATGTTAGAGGGGAAGAATCGTGGCACGTGCAAAAGTACTTGGAAAATCAATATTACTGTTAATTCTCATCGTGATACTTGTGCTGTTTGGTCTACTTTGGTTTGACTACCTTGGCATTATTCAGGCTAAGAAAATATTCGCACCGGTTTACAAGATGTTCGGCCTGCAGCCGCAGACAACCACCGCACCTTCATCTCCGTCTGACCTTTCCGAGGCCGACCTGGACAATGACCGTGTGGCAAAACGCCTTGCCTCTATAGAAGAGTGGGAAGAGGAGCTTGAAAAGCGTGAGTCAGGCATAGAAAATGCGGAAAACAACAATGCCCAGGTGGCGCAGGAGCTTGAAGACCAGAAAAAAGCTCTGGAAGACAGCGA
>CAMNHD010000284.1 GCA_946538875.1 uncultured Treponema sp. | reverse complement strand
ATACTTACCCCTGCTGCCCGTATACTTGTTGAACACAATTCCACCGTTCAGGAATGAAGCATTGTCCCTGTCATAAAGGTCGGCATTCTGCGGGTCAAAAGCCGCATTTACATCGCTGGAAAGCATGTAGCTGTTGTTCAGGCAACGGCGCACAGTCAGTTCTGAATACGGTCCCATGCGCGCAACCAGCTCGGACACCGCATTTTCAAAGAAGTGGCTTGCCATGCCCGTAGCACCCACAGAGCCAATCTCCTCCTTATCCACACAAAGACAGCAGCCTGTTCTGCCAAGTTCCGGCTCGTCCAGCAGGGCACGTGCGGAAGCATAGGCGCATGAGCGGTCATCCTGCCCGTAAGCCAGAATCATTGAACGGTCAAGTCCAAGGTCACTCGGCTTCCCGGCAGGAACCACTTCCAGTTCAGCAGAACCAAAGTCCTTTTCCTCTATTCCGTATTTCTGCTTAAGAAGCTCAAGCACAGCCTTCTTTGCCTTGTCCTTGTCCTTTTCCTTATTCTCCTCATCAGAAACACCGGGAGCCTCGCTGCCAAGAATCAGGTCCAGGTTTTCACCGGGGATAAAATCTGCGGCGCTTTCCTTCATCTGCTTCTGGGCCATATGCGGCAAAATGTCAGAAATGCAGAAGACAGGGTCATCCGGATCCTCGCCGACCGTCACCTGCACCACAGAACCGTCAGTCTTGCAGACCACACCGTGCAGGGCCAGCGGAAGTGTAAGCCACTGGTACTTCTTGATACCACCGTAATAGTGCGTGTTCAGATAAACAAGGAAATTGTTCTCGTAAAGCGGATTCTGCTTTACATCAAGACGCGGAGAGTCAATATGCGCCCCAAGAATATTCATTCCCTTTTCCAGACTGTCAGTACCAACAGTGAACAGGGCAACAGCCTTGCCCCACTTGGTCACATACACCTTGTCACCCGGCTTTACCGCATCCAGTTCCATCAGATTCCTGAACCCGGCCTTCTGAGCTTCGGCAACAATGCGGGAACAGCACTCGCGTTCAGTCTTGCCGTGAACCAAAAAGTCCTTGTAAGCGGCAATCAATTCTTTTTCTTCCATAATACAACACATCCTTACAGCCTGATTAGGTATTCTCTTCTTCAAATATAATAATAATCCTCCACTTTTTCAACACTGGGAAAAATCACCCACGGAAATCAGTTTAGACAAATTGCAGACACAAAGTGGCTGCCGGCCGCGTAACGGGCTGTGCGGAACCGAGGGCTTGCCCCTCTTGTGGTTTGTGCTTGTAATTCAAAAGTTTCCTTAAAAAATATTAAAAAAAAAGTCGTTTTTTGGCAGATTTGTGATATAATCAATATCAGGATTAAAAAGTATAAGGAAACAGCATTGGAATTCAGTAAGTATATTTTGCATTATGACATAAGTGCAATTATCCTCTCCCTGGTGACCATAATGATCTTCATCGGCAAAAAGGACAGAAACAGCCGGGAAAACAAGGTCTTCGGGACACTGGTGCTGATTCAGCTTTCCGCAGAAATCTTTGATATCGCAAGTTCTGTACTTCTTCTGCCCCCGCATCCTGAACTACGTGCATTGACAGACATCCTGAACTACGGCTATCTCTTCTGCCACACAATCTGCCCCGCAATAGTAGCTTTATACACACTGGAACTCACCGGTCACAGGCATCACTTCAACCGCACTAAATTCCTGATTTTCTTTGCCCCCTACCTGATTACACTGGTAATGCTTCTGACAAACCCGTTCACAGGGCTCATCTTCCATTACGAGGACGGTCTGTACACACACGGCAAAGGCATATACATAGTCTACGCAATGGTCATGCTGTACTTTGTACTGGTGCTTTACTACATCTTCCGCTTCAAGGGCAAAGTGCCTGACGGTAAGGAAATAGTACTCCTGGTCTTTGTGCTTGCCTCCATAGCATCGGTTGCAGTGCAGGCATTTTTCCCCCAGCTGCTCATAGAACTTTTTGTCCAGGCCGCAGTGACACTATGCTTCCTGCTGACCATAGAAAACTCCAACGAAATGTACAATCCCATAACCAGTCTGCACAACCGCCGCAACTTTATCAAGGAATATCTGCTTGCAATCCAGAACAAAGTCAATTTTACCACGGTCGTGCTCAAGCTGACCAATGAAAGATACTACATAACCACCCTCGGCTACATGTTCATGCAGGACGTACTCTGCTCAATCAGCGCCTGGCTCAAGAACATCTCCGATGAAATCACAGTCTACGACATGGACCACGGAAACTTTGCCATAATGTTCCACCGCAGCCAGGAATACCTCATCAACACAATCATCCGTATGCTTGAACTTAAATTCGAGCAGGACTGGCTGCACGACGGCATAAGCCTAAGTTTCAAGACCGAAATCTGTCTGGTAAGGGTTCCTCAGGACATGTACAGTCTGGAAAACATACTCTCGGTTGTAGACGAAAACTCCAACAAGTCAGACAACCGCGTAAGCATAATTCAAAAGGATCAGCTTCAGTTCATCAAGCGCCGCACCCTTGTGGAAAACGCAATAGAAAAAGCCCTTCACAACAACTCTTTCCAGGTATACTACCAGCCAATCTGGGACTGCCACACAAACAAGATTCATTCCGCAGAAGCTCTTGTACGCCTTTTTGACGACTCCCTTGGATTTGTTCCGCCGGACGAATTCATACCACTTGCTGAAAAGAACGGCACCATCACAGCAATAGGCCAGTTTGTGTTCGAGGAAGTCTGCCATACGTTTTCAAAGGAACACGTAGCCGATCTGGGAATAGAATTCATAGAAGTGAATCTTTCCACAGTACAATGCATGCACAAGATGCTCCCGGAGATTTTCCGCAACACGCTTGAGCATTACAGCCTTTCATCCAAGAGCATAAATCTTGAGATTACAGAAAGCGCCGCCATAAACTCACAGGAAATCTTCCACGAAACAATCCGCGACCTGCACAACCTGGGCTTTACTTTTTCACTCGACGACTACGGCACAGGCTATGCCAACACATCCTATATCTTTGACATGGACTTTGACATCATAAAGATTGACAAGAGCATTCTGTGGGAAGCAGACAAAACCTTATACGGCAAGGTAATTCTCCAGAACACAATGCGCATGATAAAAGAAATGAAGATGAAGATTCTTGTTGAAGGTGTCGAGACAAAAGCCCAGCAGGACATGCTTGTGTCACTTGGCTGCGACTACTGCCAGGGATACTACATATCAAAGCCTGTACCCAAGGAACAGTTCCTTGAATTCTGCCGGAACTTCAACCATCGCGGCAAAGCAGGCGGAACTAAAGATTCCATGACAAAAGAACAAG
>CAMNHD010000283.1 GCA_946538875.1 uncultured Treponema sp. | reverse complement strand
ATTAGTCTGAAGTTCAAGAGAATTGTTTTCGGATTCAGCCCTGGCACGAAGTTCAGTAAGATTCATCCCGTCATCACCGGCAGAAATAGTCACGGCGTTCCCGGAATCCACGGAGCCATTGGCTTTACCCTTGCCCCGGTACAGAAAATTAAGCCCTACGGCCACAGCCGCAACAAAAATCCCAGTCAAAACCGACGATAAAACAATATGACGCTTGGAATATAATTTCATACTAAAAATATAATGATAAACCCGGTTTTAGTCAAATTTAAATGTGTAATCTGATAGTAACATATAATGCGCCGTCCATGGCGCTGTTTGCCAAACCTCAGGCACGAACCACAACCGTATGCACCTGCTACGGTTGTGTATAGCGGCCGCAGCCGTCTTTGATGCTATCTGTAGAGATATGCCGGATAGTCCACGGAAGGAGCTATCACTTCCTCAACCGCCTGCGGTAGACTCTGGGCAGAAGAGATTCCATTTCCGCCATAGTTCACCCCGGCCCTAAGGTAGTCGCGCAGGGTCATCTTGTATTCATAGGAGAATTCCTCCACCGAACAAGAGTCGCTGTCAAGCTCATTCTCCTCAAAAAGCTCCACAAATTCGTCCCAGGAACACACACAGTCAATAAGATTCAGGGCCTTTGCCTGCTTTGCGGTGTAGATTCTGCCGTCGGCAAGCTCCCTGACCTTTTCCAGTCCGATTCCACGGCTACTGGAAACAATCTCCGTGAACTGTTCATAGCATTCGTCAGCCACAGACTGCATGATTGCCCTCTGCTCCTCGGTCACAGGTTCGTTGTAACTGCCCATGTTCTTGTTACGGCCTGCATGGATAGTTTCGGACTTTACGCCCCACTTTTCCATAAGCCCGGTAAGATCAACAAACTGCCCTGCCAGGACACCAATGCTTCCGGTAAGAGTATTGCGGTTGGCACCTATATAGCCGGCAGCACAGCCAATGTAGTAACCGCCGCTGGCCGCAAGAGGCCCAAAGTAAGCATACAGAGGCTTTTCTTCAGCATAGGCCAAAAGACGAAGGTACACTTCATCCGCCTCGTACACAGTGCCGCCCGGTGAGTCGATGTAAAGAATCATACCAACATTGCGCGAATCTTCCTCAAGATTGTCAATCGTCTCAAGAAGCCACTGCTGGTTGTATTCCTTGTTCGCCTCCTGAATTGTTCCGGTAATGCATACCTTTGCAATATAGTCATGCTTGAATTTCCTTGTATACCCGGAGTTTTCATTTTTGAGCAGACTGAGCAGATTCTGCCCGTTCTGAATGCCCGTAGTTTCCACAACCACAGGATTCCTGCTCCCCTGAAGAAACTGAGTTCCCCCGACAAGCACCGCAAGCGCTATGACCACAACAAACACTATGATTCCAGTCCTGCTTTTCTTATCCATAATAAAACCTTCCTATTGAAAATCTGCTTCCGTAAGAACCCCTGTCCTGAGGGCCTGGGCACGAAGCGCATGATAGGCATTCGCCATAGACATTCTCATGTATGGAATAAGCCACACATAGAGCACACCAAAAGTCAAGGCGGCGAGTATATTCCATCCTAAAAAGCTCAGCAGCATCACAAAAAGGTCGCCCTTATAGCCGCGGGTCATCACCTTGCTGAGATTCATGGCCTTGCGGACAGATATTCCGGGGTTCTCCGCAAGAATCCAGAACATCTGCGAATATGAAAAAGCCTTTACAATTCCCGGAATCATAAAGAGCAGTGACCACAGAAAAGTCCACAGCAGGAACCAGAGATACCCCAGGAAGCCCTGCATCCACATGGAAAAACCACGCAGGAAAACCTGGAACTTGACCCCGCCGGTCGTGTGGTACAAGGCCTGATACATATAGCACTGTGCAATTATGGTGGTGCCTGTTATAAAGTACCCCGCAAAAATCAGCAGAAGATTTCCCGAGCGGTGCACCGAACGTATTGCTGTATAGGATGAACTGCTGAGCACTGCCTTCATGGTGGACATTAAGTTCTTCATACTGCTGAGCATAGTCGGCATGGAAAGGATATAAGTGATACCCATCACGCAAAGGGTCGCAAGCACAGGTGTCAACCATCTTCCGGCAAGCTGCTCCTTTGCGGTCTGCTTGTATAGCACCCGATCAAACATTTTACTCCTCCAAAGCAAGATAAACCGGCGCAGTCAGAACCACACGCCTTTATCTTAGGATCATTGTTTTTCCGTTAAGTCTATCCCAAAGCAAAACGCTTTTCAAGGGCTATTGCACAAGCCTGAGCAGTTCAGAATAATAACGCGGCTCAATCTGTTCACGTGGAATTCCTGCCATCTCAAGAAGTCTGTCCAGTTCCGCCTGTACAGCCTGCACCTCCTGCGGACCGTCCCCAGGAGAAAGAATCTCTATCTCAAGAAAGTCACCCAGAGGCGGCACCGTGCAGAGTTCAAAGCATGCAGTAAGCGGCTCAAGGCCAGGAATGTCCACAGGCTTTGTCCAGTCCATCACATCCTTGTGCTTCCGTAGCTGTATCGTAAAACCATTGTCAGTAAGAAAAGCCCTCAAAGGCTCCGGATCCGAGACAAAAGTCTCCATCTCGTTGTTCACCTCGGACATTATGCCGCTCTCAGAAATCCGTGCCTCCTTGCGCTTGTATGTCACCAGCCAGTCTTCCGTCTTTTCAGCCCCCGCCGGAAAGTGAATCTCATGGCGCAGACGGATTTTCCTGTGGCTTTCAGCGGATGCCCCCCAGTACTCGTCGTCACGGACAAGCTTACGGGGACCATCAGCAATAGAAGACAGTCTTTTTTCAAGGGCTGCGCGGTCTGTCACACGCGCTTTTATTTCAATTTCAGTCATAATGAAAGTTTAGAAAAAAATCATTGTCTTTTCAAGACATCAGGTCCCTGCAAAGCGTCTACCCAGACCTGGCTCAGCCCCGGCACATGCCGCCACAAACAGACGGCATGCCCCGGAAAACCGGCATCAAACGCGTTCACGCAGAGTATCAGTGGCTCCACCCTCGCCCAGCACCGCAACAACGGTGTTGTTTTCAAGAAGGTTCTCCGCCCTGAGCAGGTTGCCGTCCACCTTACTGCCGTTCAGAGTGAGGGACACCACACCCCTGCACACATGGTCAGGATTCTGCACCGTAATGTCCAGGATTTTTCCCCTGAAGCGTCTCCTGACAGTATAAGAGTCCCACCCATGCGGAATGCACGGGTCAACCAAAAGCCCCTCGTACTGAGGCCTGATTCCCAAAATATACTGTGTAAGACTGTAGTAAGACCATGTAGCCGCACCGCTCAGCCAGGATACCCTTGAGTTGCCTTCCCTGGGACTGAATGCAG
>CAMNHD010000282.1 GCA_946538875.1 uncultured Treponema sp. | reverse complement strand
TGGCATTGCCCCCCCGCACGAATAAAGTTTTCCATCAGTATTACTAATCCGCCGCAAGCTCAGTCAAAGAGATATTTTTTTTATGCCGGCACTTTGCTAAACCACCACCTCAACCACAGTCTTTCCGCCAATGTCAATCTCTTTTACGCCTGGCACCTTGTTTTTGTTAAAGCAGAAGCTCAGGAGGTAGCCCTTTTCCAAACCGTAGTAATCCAGGTATTCCGCAAGCTGATTTTCTCCGCGCTCATTGTAGCTTTCCCCATGCCAGATTTTCATCTCGATTACAAACCTTTCTCCCTTGTAGTCAACAACCACGTCCATCCGCCGCTCGTTCCTGGTCTGAGCCTCCACGTAAAAGTTACCGCTTCCGTTTATTATCGGCTTCAGGAAAAAGAGGAAAAATCTCCGCCCCTGCTTTTCGATGAACTTTTCGTCCTTTGCGTCATAGATTTCGTTGAAGTGCAGGGCAAAACGTTCCATAACTTTTTTCATGTCAAGGTGTCCGTCCCGGATAAACATGGGCCGCTCGATGGAACCATCGTTTATGATGTCGCTGCCTTTTGGCTCTGCTGAGGTCTGTGCCTCCGAATGAAAGAGGTTGTAGAACCATGTCTCGAAAATTCTGTTGGACACAGCTACCCTGCCGTTCTCTTCCTTTATAAAGTTGAACATCTTTGCAATGTTCATCGCACGGTCGTATGCCGAGTAGGCAAAGGATTCACCGTCATAAAGCATAAGGATAAGCATACGGCGCATGTCGGGAAAGTCATCAAGTTTTTTCCGCATGTCGTCAAAAAGAGTGTTCTGTTCTTTTAAGAGACTATTCACCGCATCAAGAAAGCCCTGCTCGCTCCAGTCCGCGTTAAGGTTCTCGTCCATTATCATGCAGAGGCGGCTGACCAAAAAGGGATAGCCCGACGTGTAGTCCCAAAGCAGACTTGCAATTTTTTTAGTGTCCATGCCAGTGTGGTGATCACCCTCGTAATCCTCAAGCATTCCCCGGATTCCAT
The DNA here is from genome assembly GCA_946538875.1 of uncultured Treponema sp. Next base: position 2,350 of record CAMNHD010000282.1, on the reverse strand, counting down.
TTTCCTCAAGCTCCATGCTGATTTCAAAAGGGGCGGCAATGTTCCAGGGGCTGTTGTACTGGTGGCTGTCCTCAGGCCGCATTTTGAGCTTCAGGTTTTTAACGTCATACACACCGGCAAGGATTACTGAATGGAAGGCAGGCCTTGTTTCCCTGTTCAGGTACAGGTTCCTAAGCAGCCCCAAGAATTTTATGAAAGCCTCGTGGTTTCCCGCCTGGTCAACTACATCAATAATCAGGACAATAGGCCGAGTGCCTGATTTTACGAAATTCGATATCTGCAGACTGAGATTTCTTTCCGTCACCCGCTCACAGAAGAATCCGCGGCCGGTAAGTTTCTTCAGAACTTTTACGGAAGACTTTTCACAGTTCGCAACGTCGCCGCTTTCAACCTGCCATATAAGCTTGTCAAAAAAAGCCTGGCCACATTTCTCTAGGGACGAAAAGGATTCGTCGTCCATGCCCTCGAAGCTGATTGAAAATACCGTGTACTCAGCCTCAAGAGCCTTTTTGAGAAAATGCAGGGTTGTGGTCTTTCCGTACTAGCGGCCCCGGTTGATGCAAAAATAGTCCCCCCGGTCCACCATTTTTTTTATCTTTTGCACCCGCTGGTCGATGTTCACCATGTAATGCTTGTCGGCAAAACAGGTGCCAGTCACGTTGAATCGTCTCATAGATTCAGTATAGCACATTCCGAAGCTAATGTCATTATTGCCGGACGGCCTCCGAAAAAGTTACAGAACATCGATTCTTCCCTTAATTATTTTTCGGAGCCACCAGCTTTAAGCAGGCACATTTTCTCGGCTCCAACCGGGTTCTTACGGTCTGCGCTCCCCGTCTTCCGTGGTTTCATTCCTCCAGGGCCTGCCCCCTTACGGAACCGACCTAGCGGTCGTCCACTACACCCGGGGCTATGATGCTTTGCCATTTGCAGACGGATTTCTTAAACTTCATCTTTTCACGGATTAAGACTCCAGGTTAGTGGAGACCTTATTTCTTCAAGCTAGACTGAACTACATCGGGTGTAAAGCCAAAAATACTGCTGTGCAGCATAACTTGTCGCACAGATTTGAAAAAAAAACATGCTAGCATGTTTTTTGGCCTTGACAAAGGCTAAATTTGATTTTTCATTGCTTCGCTCGAAAAATCAAATTACATAATAACCAATACGGAGGTTTAAAATTTTTCCTGCAGAAACTTTCTGCCGAACTGCCCTTTTTTAATCATGATATTGTTATTTAATCGTCCGGGCAGCAGTTCCACAGAACTCTAATGACGATTTTTTGATTGCATAAAGCAATGACGTCAAATTTATGCAATAACGGGATAATAAGTTACATTTTTAGCTTCACGCTTTTGTGTGAAGTAATTTTATTCATATAGGAGCATATACGATGAAAAAAATTCTATCGCAGCTCTTTAACATAAATGAAATAAATGAACTAGTATCAGCTTTTAGCTGTATAACTCAAACAGATTTTCACTTACCAGTTGTTCCTGCACGTATAAGTCTAACTGGAAAATGGAAAAGTTATGACAATCCAATCTTAAACATAAAATCTGATAAAGGTGAGTACGACATCCAACAAACAGGAAATGATGTCATTATAAGAGGTAATAATCTTAACTTAAATTGGTTCAACGAAGGTTACGGAAAGATAGTTGAAAAAGCAGGAAAGTATTTCATTGAAGTCTTTTGGACTGATACACACAAGAGCCAAAGCAACGAAAAAGTCAAACCTCATTTTTGTGAGATAGAAATTTTGGGCAATGATAAAACTGTAACACACTTTATCTTGATGGGAAATACAAAGCTTTCCTTTGGAACTTGGAAAAAAATTCTAAACCAAGCCAACACAAATAATGTTTCAGAAGCAAAATCTGAATAACACGTAACATGAGAGCCTTCCGGAACATCAGTTTCAGGAGGCTCTCTTTTATAAACAGGAGGAAAACATGAAAAGATTTACTATCACATTGCTGCTTGCAGGTACAGCTCTGTTCATCTGCGCGATTACATTAAACCTGTCAGTCAAAGCCCAGTAGTCAAAAAAGTTATTATTTACCATATAGAGAGGTTGATATGAAAGCTAATACTTGCCTGAAAAACATTTTTTCCTTAGTCGTGTTTGTTCTTGTCACATTCACCGCCAACTCATGCAAAAATACATTCACCACAGAAAACCCAACATACTACACCATATCCATTGCTAAAGGAATTGAAAACGGCAAGATATCGGTTGACAAAAGCTCGGCCACAAAAGGTGAAACTGTAAAAATATTCGCAACACCGGATTCTGGCTACGAATTATCCACACTCAGCGTAACAAATTCTAACGGAAGTCCCGTCA
>CAMNHD010000281.1 GCA_946538875.1 uncultured Treponema sp. | reverse complement strand
GCAAGACGGCCGAATGTTCGGTTACCGTCAATGCAAAAGTTTATCCGGTAACATCAGTCAGCCTTGACAAAGCTTCCCTCACTTTGACGGAAGGTGACGTCTCTCAGCTTACGGCAACGGTGCTGCCGGAGAATGCATCCAACAAGAATGTCCGTTGGGAAAGTACGAATACAGGTGTCGCAACCGTGAACAATGGCAAGGTGACAGCCGTCAAGGCTGGTTCTGCGGCAATCAAGGTCATCACTGAGGATGGAAGCAAGACGGCCGAATGTTCGGTTACCGTCAATGCAAAAGTTTATCCGGTAACATCGGTCAGTCTTGACAAAACATCCCTCACTCTGACGGAAGGCGAGACCGCTCACTTGACGGCTACGGTGCTACCTGAAAACGCCTCGAATAAGAATGTAAGCTGGACATCGTCAAATAGTGATGTTGCGACAGTAAGTCAGGGCGGTCAGGTTACGGCTGTTTCTGCCGGCACTGCAACGATTCGGGTTGTGACCACGGATGGTGGCAAAGTTGCCGAATGCGCTGTTATCGTCAATCATTTATATGTTCCTGTTACGGGGGTATCTATAGAGCCGTCATCAGCGGCAGTTGCTGTTGGTAAAACAATTCAATTGGCAGCGAAGGTAAGCCCATCCAACGCCGACGAAAAGGACGTTACATGGGAATCATCGGATGAGTCTATTGCCAAAGTGAATAATGAAGGCGTTGTTTACGGTATTGCTGTAGGAAAAGTAGAAGTCAAGGCAAAAGTTGGGACTTATTCCGCGACGAGTTCTATTGAAGTAGCTATTCCCTTGGAGAAGGTGATACTGGAGAAGACTGACTTTGAACTGTTCGTGGGAGATGCCATTAATGTAAAGTGGACAAATGTTCCTGAAAACGCAAATGTCTTTTATTACACCATCACATCATCAAACCCCAGGGTTGCCGACTACAGCTGGTTTTATAACATTAACGCAAAGAGTGTTGGTGAAGCCATTATGACATGGACGGCAACCACTCCTTTTGGTAAAGACATCACTGCTGATTGTCATGTCGTAGTGAGACAACCTGTTTCTTCAATATCACTGAATCTGGAATCGCTTTCCTTGCTTGAAGGCAAAAGCGCAACCCTGGCGGCTACAATATTACCAGAAGATGCATACAATAAGAATGTCTGTTGGACATCAGACAATCCAAATGTCGCTGCTGTTGACTCCAAAGGTAAGATAACTGGTGTTACTGCTGGATCTACAACAATCTGGGCTACAACTGAACAAGGATCAAAAAAGGCATCGTGTTCAGTAACAGTAGAGTCGAAGATATACCCGGTTGCCGATGTGAGTCTTGACAAGTCAAGTATAACTCTTACAGAAGGAGGAATAGCTCAATTAACCGCTACGGTGCTGCCGGAGAATGCATCCAACAAGAATGTCCGTTGGGAAAGTACTAATACAGGTGTCGCAACCGTGAACAACGGCAAGGTGACAGCCGTTAAAGCCGGTTCTGCGGCAATCAAGGTCATCACTGAGGATGGAAACAAAACCGCCGAATGTTCGGTTACTGTCAACGCAAAAGTTTATCCGGTAACATCGGTCAGCCTTGACAAGACTTCCCTCACTCTGACGGAAGGTGACGTCGCCCAGCTTACGGCAACGGTGCTGCCGGAAAATGCCACCAATAAAAACGTTCGTTGGGAAAGCACTAACACAGATGTCGCCACCGTGAACAACGGGCGTGTGGTTGCTTACAGGGCAGGATCGGCTACAATCAAGGTCATCACTGAGGATGGAAGCAAAACCGCCGAATGTTCGGTTACTGTCAACGCAAAAGTTTACCCGGTAACATCGGTCAGCCTTGACAAGACTTCCCTCACTCTGACGGAAGGTGACGTCGCCCAGCTTACGGCAACGGTGCTGCCGGAAAATGCATCCAACAAGAATATCCGTTGGGAAAGTACTAATACAGGTGTCGCAACCGTGAACAACGGCAAGGTGACAGCCGTTAAAAAAGGATCCGCAAAAATCAGAGTAATAACAGAGGACGGCAATAAGACGGCCGAATGCGATGTAACAGTAAAGCTTAAGACTGTAAACGGAGGTTTTGAAGGAATAGGCGAAGAGGAATGGTAACCTCAGAAACTCACCCCTACACTCACAATGCCTGACGCGGCGCGGAAAGCGGTGAGGGAGGTTCCTAGTCCAAAGGTGAAGTGACCGGGGGTCCAAAGGATGCCGGCATCAAGGAGGACGCCGCGGGCTGAAAGGTCGGATACCCTTGCCCAATTTCCTTCGTTGTCTTCCCATAGAACATCCTGTCGTCCATAACCTATTCCTCCATAGACATTGAAGTGTTCATGGAAGGCATACACCGGACCTGCAGCCAATGAAAACCGATGGCATTGGTTGTTTCCGGAAGCCCAGAACCTGCCGAAATCACAAGTTCCGTCGCTGAGGCATTCGTAGGATGCGCTGACGGATGTAAAACTGCTCCTGGCACTTATATAGGCTCCGTATTTCCCACGGCCTGCCACTAGCATGACACCAAATGAAGGCTTAATCCAATAGTCGGCCTGTAGGAGAATGGCGCAATTCCCGGATGGTATCTGAACCATAGTTGTATCGGAGAACACTTTTATTGGTGCCAGTGTCGAATCCGATGCAGCCAAGGCACATACTTCCTTTGGCAAATCCGCCCAGCGTATCGCTTTAATAGCCTCTATTGTATCGCGGGTAACGGCAACTGTAATCCGGGGAGGCCTGGGAGTCTCTTTCACAGTCGGCTTTTGTTGCCCAAAAGCCTTCCGGATAAGAGCGACTTCATTCTCTATGTTACGAAGGTGTACGGCATCGGTGCGTCCGTTTCCAAGCATGGCGCGGATTCCTTCCACCCGTTTCCTCAGTGCCGGCTCAACCGGGGGAAGAGATGCCAGATAGGTTTCGGCCCACGAAATATAAGTTCTTGCAACATCCGGATCCGATCCTACAGATTTTTGAGCCCACTGAACCAGTTCCTTGACTTTACGCCACCTGTTGACGAAGATCTTTTCCACATCTCTCCAGGCGATGTATCTCATGACTCCGTCAGGGGTGGCAAGAGCAAGTGTAGCACTGCGGATATCATTGCGATAAGTCTTCCATAGCGGACCTCTGACCCATTCTTCCACAGGTAGAATGTCCGAGGCTGACAGTTTTTCAATAAGCTTGTCAATGGCCTTGTTGTCGGCAAGGGAAGGCCTCACATCCTTTCCTTCGGCCCAAAGGTAGGCTGCATCGGAACGTATGCTTTCTACTGTTTGGGCTTTAGCCACCGTGCAGAGAGCAAGCACCAAAAGGATAATTGAGAGCCTGCCTTTCATCTGCGATAAAAAGT
>CAMNHD010000280.1 GCA_946538875.1 uncultured Treponema sp. | reverse complement strand
CCACTTGGCGTGAACACCAAGCTTGATACTGACGGTTGTACAGTTCTTGCCGCGTGTAACGGTGAGGTTCTTCTTGTGGGTGACAAGATTACTGTCGAGCCTATCCGTGAGGAACGTGGTGTCAATATCTCAACAGGTAACATCGACTTCTTTGGTACAGTCCTTGTCCGCGGCAACGTGGAAGACGGATTCTCCATCAAGGCAACCGGAAATGTCGAGATTTACGGAAGCGTAGGTAACTGCCGTATCGAGGCAGGCGGAGATATCGTCATTTCCCAGGGTGTTTCAGGACGCCACGAAGGTGTCATCACTACGCCAAAGTCTTTGTGGGCCCACCATATCGAAAATGTCAAGGTTGAGGCCGGCGAGTACGTCATCATCAATGACAGTATAGTCAATTCCGAAGTCACTGCCATGAAAAAGATTTACCTCAAGGGTAAACGTGCTCAGATTGTCGGTGGACACCTTTTTGCAACAGAAGAAATCACCGCAAAGAATATTGGTTCTCCGGGTGGTGGAACAGAAACTGTTCTTGAAGTCGGCTATGATCCTAAGGCAAGAAAGCGCCTTGTGGAACTCCAGGAACTGGATGCAAAGCTTGTTACAGAGCTTGAAAATGTCGAGATGAACATTGAAACTCTGGAAAAACAGAAGAAAGTGCGCCGTATGCTTCCAAAGGAAAAGGAAGACAGCTTGAATGCCATGGTCGCAAGAAAGGGGGAGATTGTCCAGCAGAAGGCCGAGATGGAGTCGGAAATGGAACAGATTACCACCCGTCTGCGCGAACTCAAGGTTGTCGGAAAGGTCAATGCTTCCGGTTGGGTATATTCAGGAGTCAAGATTTATGTCCGCGATACAAAGGATGATGTCAAGACAGATGTAAAGGCTGTGACCTTCTATTCCGAAAATGGATTTGTAAGGCGAGGAAAATACGATCCTTCTCAGATTGAGGATCTTAAGGGACCTGAAGGCTACACTGAGTAATTCAGCTGGAAATGGTACGGACCGCCTTGTCGACGGAGGGTATAATGAGCATACATCCAATAGATTTGTCCACTGTTTATTCTCAGATGGACAAGGTGGCCAAGTACAATGCTTCTCAGAACCAGGCTCTTCAGGCCTTCAATCAAAACTTTATAGAAAAGTCGGCTCAGGCTCAGCTTGAAAAGTCCAAGACTGTTCAGGAGGCGGCCCAGAACGAGTCGTCTTCCACTAAAATAAAAAAGGATGGTTCCGGTGCCGGGGGTGGCGCTTCCGGGCAGGGGAGCCGAAAAAAGGATGGTGAGGGAGAATCTGAATCCCAGCCTTCTTCCGGTCCGGAATTCACTGACCCAAGGCTGGGCCTTCATATCGATATTCAGGGATAAGAAATGGGTGGTCTTATTACAGTAGCTGTCCTCCTGGTTGTTTTCAATATAATCATGTGGATAGTGTTCCTTTCAAAATTCAAGAAGCTCTTTTCGACCGATGATATAATTCAGTCCGCTCGCAACGACCTTGAGAATCTTATTTCCGACATGAACCGTAATGCCGACCGGGATGTGACACTTGTGGAGGCAAAGACAAGGCAGCTCAAGGAAGTGATTGAAGAGGCGGATCAGCGGATTGCCTCCATTGCCAGGCAGCGAAGCGGTTTGTCGGAGGAAAATTCAAGGCGCATACAGTTCCAGATTGAAAATGGCGACTCCACTCAGGAATCCGCTGGGGAAAAGCCTTCCTCACGGAAAAAAACTTCTTCCACGCGCAAAAAAGCTTCGTCCGCAAAATCAAGTGCAGAAAAGGATCTTCAGTCCCAGGATACTCGGGAAAATGCAGAGAATACAGATGCATATCAGTTGGAGCAGGATGCTGCTGGGCAGGGGTTCCCTGATTTTACGGAAGAAGAGCTTGCTGCCGAAATACAGGAACCTCAAAGACGCAGGTCTTCAAGGAATCCGCGTAGAACTGTCAGCAGAGTCCAGAAAGTGGAGACTCCTATAGAAGCATATCTTCATTCACAGGAAAAGACAAACCTGATACAAAATGCCCTGAAGCTTGAAGTTGTTAGGGACGGGGAAGAAAACGAGGCTGTTGATGAGGAGAAGCCGGCCGGGGAAGAGCCGCCTGCAGTGATTCCGGCAATTACAAGGTCACGGACCCAGGTGGAACCAAAAGTAAGTTTCCGCAAGCGCGTTAAGGAACTGGCGGAGCAGGGAATGACCGAGGCTGAAATTGCATCTATAGTGGGCAGAAGTACCCAAGAAGTAAAATTAACTCTTGAAATTCTGTAAAAACGTGCTATTATATTAGCATGGCCAATTTAAAGATTAAAAAATCCCGTTTTGGATTATTGTCAGACGGGACTAAAGTTCATCTGTTTACAATTTCTAATGGAAAAATGAGTGTCTCTGTATCCGACTATGGATGCACAATTACAAGCATAATGCTGCCTGCTCATGGTGGTAAGAAAGTGGATGTTGTGCTTGGACATTCCACTTTGAGCGGTCTTGTTGACTCCGACTGCCACTTCGGCACAGTAGTGGGGCGTTTTGCCAACCGTATCGGTGGTGCTTCCTTTACACTTGAGGGAGTCAAATACGATCTTGACAGGAACGATGGACCCAATATGCTCCACGGTGGCTTCGACTATTGGGAAAAAATGGTCTGGGATGCCAAGAAAGTAAGGACTGAAAACGGAACCGGCATAGAGTTCAGCAGGACTTCACCGGACGGAGAGCAGCATTTTCCGGGTACAGCCAAGATAAAGGTCATTTACACTCTTAATGAAGAAAACGAACTCACAATAGAATATAAGGCCAAGACAGACAAGGCTACTCCTATGAATCTTACAAACCATGCCTACTTCAACCTCAAGGGTGACTGCGGCGGTTCTGTGGAAGACCATGTTCTCCAGATGTTCTCCGGCGAATACCTGGAAGTTGACGACCATCTTATCCCAACCGGGAAGAAGATTCCTGTCCAGGGAAATGCATTCGACTTTACCACCGCAAAGACAATCGGTAGGGATATTGCCCAGACAGGCATGGGATATGACCACTGTTTCTGTGTCAACGGTTATTCCCAGGACAAGAGGCTCAATATTGCTGCGACAGTCACGGAACCGGTCAGCGGACGCAAGATGGTTGTAAAGACTACTGAACCTGGTATCCAGCTCTATACTGGCAACTTCCTGAATAATGTTCACGGAAAGAACGGGCATGTCTACAACAAGCACGGAGCCTTCTGTCTTGAAGCGGAGGCTTACCCTGATGCGCCCAACAAGCCTAGTTTCCCATCATGCATACTTAAGCCTGGAGAAGAATATCATCAGGTGACACAGTATTGCTTTGAATTTTAGTTTTTGACAGAAAAATCATTCTG
>CAMNHD010000279.1 GCA_946538875.1 uncultured Treponema sp. | reverse complement strand
TCAGATGCACTCCGCCGCTACACAACAGAGCGCGGTAAGATTCTTCCACGCCGCATTACTGGTACTTGTTCAAAGCACCAGAAGCAGCTGGCTCTGGCAATCAAGCGTGCACGCGCAATCTGCCTCCTGCCATTCGTAGCAGACTAATCAAACATATCCATGCAGGTTGCGATCCAACTCCTGGTGACGTGGCCTAGCAAATCAATAGGAGCTTGAAATGAAAGTAATTTTGAACGATGATGTAAAGCATCTTGGTGAAATGGGCGACGTAAAGAACGTAGCCAATGGTTATGCACGCAACTACCTGTTCCCACATGGGTTCGCAGTTCCGTACAACGACGATTCTGTAGCTTACTTTGAAAGCAAGAAAGCTGAAATCGAAGCCCGTAAGGCTCAGAAGCGCGCAGACAGCAAGACACTTAAGGAAAAACTTGAGGCTCTTACTGTTGAACTCGCAATGCCGGCTGGAAGCAACGGTAAGCTTTATGGCGCCGTCACCAACCTTACTTTGGCTGAGTACTTCAACAAGAACGGTTACGAAATCGAGCGCAAGCGCATCGAAGTTCCAGGTGTCACAATCAAGACAACCGGCTCATATACATTCAAGGTGCGCCTGTACGAAGCTGCAATTGCCGAAGTCAAACTGACTGTAAAGGCTCAGGAGACAGCTGATTCTTCTGCAAAGAAGGAAAAGAAGGCTGAATCAAAGCCTGCTGCCGAAGAAAAGAAGGAAGATGCTCCAGCTGAAGAGTCTGCCAACTAATTTCTACGGATTTTAGCAATTATAGCCCGCAACGAGTGGCCCGTCCATTTGTTTTTGCGGGCTTTTTTTATCGTCATTATGACGCAATATTTTGCAAGTCATGATTGTCGCAAAGTCAATTTCTATGGGAGGACTTATGACTCTTAAGGACAAAATACCGCCGCACAATTCCGAGGCTGAACAGGCAACACTGGGAGCAATGCTTCTCGACTGGTCTTCTGTTAATGATACTGTAGCGCTGCTGCGGCCTGAACATTTTTATGACCAGCGCAACCAGGTAATCTTTGAATCTATTGTCCGCCTCTCTGTCAACGGCATTCAGGGAGACCTCCTTACTCTCATAGAAGACTTGAGGAAAAATGACAAGCTTGAAACCGCCGGTGGTCTGAGTTATATCTCGACACTTGCCGACACTGTTCCTACCTCCGCAAACATACATAACTATGCCCAGATAGTCCTGGAAAACGCAACAAGACGCAATTTGATTGCAGTTTCTGCCGAAATAAAGGCCGACAGTTTCGACGAGACCAAGAACAGCAGGACTATTCTTGAGGAAGCAGAAAAGAAAATATTCAAACTCGCAGATACTAATCAGACAACCCAGGTCTATGACATGAAGGACGTGATTCCACGTGTCATACAGCTTATTGATCAGCGCTACAAGAACCACAATACCTATTCGGGAATTCCTTCGGGGTATACCCAGCTGGACAGTATGACATCCGGTTTTCAAAAGTCAGAAATGATTATCGTCGGTGCACGTCCTTCCATGGGTAAGACTGCCCTGGCCCTTTCAATGATGCAGAATATTGCAGTTGAAAACAAGATTCCCTGTGGTTTCTTCAGCCTTGAAATGTCTGCCGACCAGATAAGCCAGCGTCTTTTGTCACAGGTCGCACGCATACCCAGCACAAAGCTAAGAAGCGGCCTTCTTAAGACAGAGGATTTCCAGAAACTGCAGAATGCAGCCGGCCTGTGTTTTGACGCACCGCTTTACATAGTCGACACTCCCAATATGAAGCTTCTCGACCTGCGTGCAATGGCACGCCGTATGAAAGTCAATCAAAAGGTACAGATTATTTTTATAGATTATATCGGTCTCATCACCAGTGAAAACTCAGATGCTCCTGTATACGACCAGCAGTCAGCCATTTCCAAGTCGCTCAAGAGCCTTGCCCGTGAACTTGAGATTCCTATTGTTGTGCTCTGCCAGGTAGCACGCGCCGCAGAAGGTGACGAGCCTAACCTTGCACAGCTCCGTGGTTCCGGTTCCATAGAACAGGATGCCGATATGGTAATATTCATTCATGGTAACAGGACAAAGCAGACTGATCAGGATGGTGATAATTCTTCTCCGGCAGTCCTGGACAGAAAACTGATTGTTGCCAAGCAGCGTAACGGTCCTATCGGTGATGTTGACCTTCTGTTCATATCTGCCTACACAAAGTTTGAAAATAAAGGAAAGGAATAAAAGCGGAAGAAAAAAGATAAAGGCAAGCATTGGCAAAAAAAAAGCCCGTACAGAAAAGATGTCCTGTACGGGTTTCTTTTTTAACCGCCTTTCCGCAAAAGATTTTTGTGGAAGAGCGGGGCAGTGTTATTTTTCAGGGGCAGCTGACTGCTGAGCCGGAGTGTCTGCTGAAGCATCAGTGTTTCCTATAGGCTTAAGATCCTTAAGGTTCAGAAGAACAATTTTCTTGGCTGCAGTTGTTGCAACAATACCTGACTTTGTAACTGTGATTGGTGTGTCGCCTGAAACTTCCACAGGACTCTTGAGCAGAAGGTTCAAGGCTCCGTCGTACTTTGCAATCACGTTCTTTGAGCCGTCCTTGATTACGCAGTAGTAGTCATTGCCGTCTTTGACAAGCACGGAACTTGGGTTCACAACCTCGTTGCTTTCTGCCTGAATCTCCATCTTGTAGGCGTCAAGCAGGCAAAGCTTCACTACATCTGCATTGTCTCCACAGATGGCCACATAAAGCAGACCGTCATCGGAACCTGCTGAGCTTACCGGATAGATTGTGCGTCCGCGGATTACAGTGACCGGGGACTCGCGGGTGACTTCACCGGTGGTAGTGTCAACCTTCACCATGCCGGAGAGTTCCTTGTCCACAAGTTTGAGACCGATTACGCTGTTCTTGTTGTCGGCATTGGCAAGTGCATCAAGCAGAACCTTCTGCTGATCCTTGGCAATTTCGGTGCGTTCTTTCTGTGCTTCCGACTGCTTTTTGTCTGCAACAGTCTTTGTTGAGTCTGCGGTCTTCTGTGCGTCATCAGCAGTTTTCTTTGCGGAATCAGCGGTCTTCTGGGCTTCATCAGCCTTCTTCTGTGCGTTGTCAGCTGTTTTCTGTGCGTTGTCAGCGGTCTTCTGTGCGTTGTCAGCTGTTTTCTTTGCATTGTCTGCATTTTTCTGTGCTGTTGTTGCGGCCTGCTGCTTGGTCTTGTTGTCAGGATCTTCCTTTGCCGCCTTCTTTGCATCGTCAGCTTTCTTCTGTGCAGTGTCTGCATTTTTCTTAGCATTGTCAGCTGTCTTTTGTGCAGTGTCAGCCTTTTTCTGGGCAGTGTCGGCCTCTTTCTGAGCATCGTCGGCCTTTTTCT
>CAMNHD010000278.1 GCA_946538875.1 uncultured Treponema sp. | reverse complement strand
GCAGCTGGGGCAGGGTGTCAGAAGGATTTCCGCCTTCTGGCGGGCGGCAATGTCCAGATTGCGGGCGCAAAGCGCGGCAGACAGCGAGATGTCCACGGCGTGCGCCGGAGTAGAACCGCAGCAGTTCCAGTCCTCAATGTCCACCAGGTGCATATCCAGAGCCTTGCAGACAGCCTGGGTGGACATTTCATAGTCCTTGGAAGAACCTTTTGCGGAACAGCCCGGATAATAGGCAAAATTCATGGCTGAACCCCCTCACGTTGTGCGCGTTCCTTGTAGCGCGTAAAAATCCGCGAGATCGCCTCTGCGCCGTTGGGCAGGGTGTGGGGCTGGAAGCCCAACTTGCCCTTGGCAAGAGCACCCGGCGCCAAATCAACATCAGTTGTGACGCGCAGAGAACGCAGCATATAGAGAACCATGGTCCCGATCTCATAGGTACGGCCAAAAGTGCGCACGGTGTCCAAAAAGGACCACCAGAATTTTTCCACTTTGGGCACGGTCACACGCCCTTCCTGACGGGCCATGTGGCGCAGGGTCTCCATGACGCCCGCAACTTCAATATTGTTGGGGCATCTCAAGCTGCAGGTGGAACAGGACAGGCACATCCAGATCGAGCGCGAGTTGAGCACCTGATCCTTCAAGCCCAGTTGCACGCCTCGCATGATCTGGTTGACCTGCAAGTCATACACAAAACCTGCCGGGCAGCCGGCTGTGCAGTTGCCGCACTGGTAGCAGGTTGACACGTTTTGGCCGCTACGCGCTTCCACTTCCTCGGTAAAGGCTGGATCGCGCATCCGGCTTAAGTTTACGGCGTCGTTCATGGGGAACTCTCTGGTTTGAGGCTGATATGGGAGTACCAAATGTGACGAAATACAGCCTGAACGATAGCGCAAATAAAAACAAATTGCTAGCAGGTTTCTTCATAAAATGTCAGCTTCTGGCGCACGAAATGCTTGCCTTTCCCAGTCAGGTTGGGGGGATACCTTTTCAGGTCTTGCAGGGCGTGTCTTGCTCAACATCTCCATAAAAAGATAACATATTGAAAATATTGAAAAAATTGATCTACCCGAACACTGCCCAAGCTCTTCTTGAGGTGGTCAGAGGGTGTTGGATTGTCCTGTTGGGGGGCGGTTTTGCAGAGAGTGCCGATGTAGTCGGCGCAATGTCGGAAGAGGAAGCAGGGTTGTCCTCTTGTAGCCAAAAGTCTGAACAGGAACTCTTTCAAAATTGGAGTAAAATCGTTGACGCCGTGCAGGTAGCGCTTCTACAGAATACCTGTACCTGCCTGATTAAGGTGTCCGTGACTACAGGAATATTTGCAGTTCCTCCAGTGTACTCCACCAGATGCGGTGCTGATGATAGACTTCAGGCTTATAATCCTGCGCTTCAAAGTACGGTTGTACTGTCCATACAAACTCATGGGGAAAATTTTTCCAAGGCAGTAAAGAACAGGGAGGAGCTGGTGAGACCTTCAGCTTGTTCAATGGAAAGTTGTACAGGTTTGCTTGAAGGGTTATTTCAGCACATTTCCTCCCAATCTCTTTGTCCACACAGTAAAAAGCCAAGGTATTTTCTTCCTCATCGTTACATATATTTTCTTGCCAATAGACACAATATCTTGACCATACGGGATTTCGTTCCAATTCCCATTGTTTTCCACCAAAAGATGTTATGGAATACATAATATATTCTCTTTTCCTGTTCAGTTTCATTGAGATTCCATGAGGAATAGTCTGAATATTAACAAGTCCTGATTTTCTCATATCCTCAATCCTTGCAGCAATATCCTGATTACTGATACTATGAGTATAAGGAGTGTTCATATGCCAAGGATACTCTTCTGCAGACAAGACTTTCAAGGTTGTGGGACCAACCAAAGCGAGGAAATCGAGAATGAGCAGCTCATCGTTGGAGAGCGAAGTTTTTTCTGTCCGTTTCGGTAAAATCAGTCTTTCTTCTGTTGTTGCTTTCATTCGTATGGCTTTGTGTTTGTCATTGCAATGAGAGAAGACAAAATCCGTCATACTACCTGTTTTCCGAAAAGAGACCAAACCGGGTGACTCACAATTTGGTAAGCAAAGAGCCTTGCGGAGTGCATCGAACTGGTGCAGGAAAATACGGCCTGCAATGCGGCTGTCCTCTTCCAGTCCAGTGTACAGCAAGGCAAATCTGACAAGCAAACAGGAAAAAGAGGTTCAGCCCGGATGTGGCCCTGTCTTTTCTTGAGGAGGCCAGAGAGTGTTGGGATAGCGACCGGATTGTCCCCTGTAGGTGGTAAAGGTGCAAAACTCGCCCAGTTCTTCCACATAGCTGGGGCAGAGGGGAATTTTGCCGCCACCGCCAGGCGTATCCAGGGCGAAACGGGGCACAGCCATGCCAGAGACAAAGCCCACGAGCTGACGCATGATCTCCTGCCCATTTTCCACAGGAGTGCGAAAGTGGGAGGTCCCACGCACCTGATCAATCTGGAAGAGGTAGTAAGGCTTCACCCTTGCGGCCAAAAGCCGGTAAAACAGCTCTTTCAAGACCGGGGCAGCATCGTTGATGCCGCGCAACAGTACGGTCTGCGAACCCAGTGGAATCCCCGCATCTGCCAGACGGGCGCAGGCTGCTGCTGCCTCTGGCGTCACTTCTTCCGGGTGGTTGAAGTGCAGGTTGATATAAAGAGGATGAAAGCGCTTCAGCATGGCAGCCAATTCCTCTGTCACCCTTTGGGGAAACATACAGGGCATTCGGGTGCCTATGCGGATGATGCGGATGCTGGAGATGGCCCGCACCTGCGCCAGAATCTGCTCCAACTGCCTGTCTGTCAGCATGAAGGGATCGCCGCCAGACAGGAGTAGATCCACAATGGCAGGCGTTTTTTTGAGGTAGCCCACAGCAGCGGCCAGCAAGTCTGGCGAAAGCCTCATGTCCTTGCCGCCCACCTTGCGCTTTCTGGTGCAGAAACGGCAATAACTGGCGCATTCCCCACTGACCAGCAACACGGCCCGGTCAGGATAGCGGTGGATCAGGCAGGGGACTGGACTCAAATTCTCCTCGTTCAGAGGATCAGACGGGGTTTCGCGATCCTCCAGTTCCAGCGCATCAGGAAGAATCTGCCGCAGCAGCGGTGCGCCGTGCCGCAGCGCCAGTTCCAGAAAATACCGGCTGACCCGGATCGGGTAAAGGGCATGAACCTTGGACAGCACGTCCGGGGCGCAAGCAGTCAAACGGGCCAGTTCTTCAGGATCACTAATCAGGGCTGACGCGGGAATAGGCATGGGAGCGGACAGAAAGGGCAGGGGGAAAGGGATTGGCAAGAAAAAAGACCGTCACCGCAAAAACGGCGACGGTCTGCACTCAAGAACGGCAAGCCACAAAGCTGCCGGACCGCTTTAGT
>CAMNHD010000277.1 GCA_946538875.1 uncultured Treponema sp. | reverse complement strand
AGACCCTGGCAGAACTTTTCAACATGGAATACTTCTATGAGGACAGCGAGTCTGGTGGGCTGTTTATCCTGTACAGGAATACAAGTGCCCAGGAATACAAGATGGGCTTCTTTTACACCAAGAACAATAAGTTCGTTGACAAGATGGTCCTGTATATCGACGAGGTTTACAGGAACGGTCTGCTTGATGCCATAGAGGGCAGGGCATTCAACAAACCTAGTACCATAAAGGATATGGCTGATGATTTTTATGACGTCAATTCCAATGTCTTTGAGCTTGTGAGTGAAAGTGATGCTGAATCCGAATCAAAGCTTATCCGCGTCGGTGTGGTGCAGGTTACCGCTGAGTCTGACTGGCGCCGTGCCGTAAACGCTTCCATAAAGGAAACGTTCACCAGGGAAAAGGGATATGAGCTCAGCTTTGTGGATGCCCTTGACACTCAGGAAAAGCAGATAGAGGCCATGAGGTCTTTTATTGAGCAGGATGTGGACTATATAGTTCTTACCCCGGCTGTACAGGACGGATGGGAGACTGTTCTGGACGAGGCAAGGGAGGCCTGCATTCCCGTGATACTTTCCGACAGGAATATCAGTGTGTTTGACGAAGACTTGTTCCAATGCCGTGTGGGAACTGACTACCGCAGGCAGGGACATGATGCGGTCAGGTGGCTGGAGTCATACCTTGCGGAAAATGGACGGGCCGAAGAAGATATAAATATCGTGGACCTGCAGGGCAGGCTGGAGGAGCCTTCACAGCTTGGCCGCACTGAATCCCTTATGGATGAGCTGCCGCTCAGATCCAACTGGCATCTGCTTGATGCAAGGTCCGGGGAATTCGACACTTCCAAGGCAAAAGAGGTGACGGCTCAACTGCTTGTGGATTATCCTGACATAGATGTCCTCTACTGTGAAAGCGACGGGATGGCCCTTGGCGCGCTTGAAGCCATCAAGGCTGCCGGTAAGATTCCAGGAAAGGATATAGTCATAATTTCTTTTGGCGGCATACGCGCAGCTTTGGATAAACTCAGTGCCGGCGAACTGAACTGTGTCATAGAGTCCAGTCCGGTGCAGGGACCTCTGATGGACCTTGTCATCGGAAAGGTGGAGAAAGAGCGCTTTGTGGACAAGGAGCAGTTTGTTGAGTATAAAATTTTTGACCAGAAGAACATAAGCACCTCAAGGGGCACACGCTTGTATTGAGCGGCCGGCCCTATAAGTTCCTGCCCTTAGTGTTTTTTACCTTTACTCTATTGAAAAAAGTTTCCCGTTGTTGTATAGTTTGGTAAATCTTCGGGGCGGGGTGTGATTCCCCACCGGCTGTGAATGGTTATCCATGAGCCAGCGAGCGGTTTTTCCGCATGACACGGTGTGATTCCGTGGCCGACAGTATCGTCTGTTCCTGCACTGTGCAGGCTGACCAAGTCTGGATGAGAGAAGGTCTAGTATCCGCAATTTTGGCTTCCTGCCGTTTTGTTTGGAAGGCTGTGTCCGCACGCTTTCCGGTTACTTTCTGCCCCGTAGTTCAAGGGGCGTCTGATGAATCCTGATTCTGACATTTTTTTTATGCAAAGGGCTGCCGCTCTTGCCCGCCGTGGAGAAGGAAAAACTAATCCCAATCCGCTTGTAGGTGCGGTGATTGTCCGTGACGGGCAGATTATCGGTGAAGGCTGGCATGCTGTCTACGGAGCAATTCATGCGGAGCGGGCCGCTCTTGAGGACTGTCTGCGTCGCGGTGAGTCTCCTGAAGGGGCATGCCTATACGTGACTCTTGAGCCATGCTGTCATTATGGAAAACAGCCTCCATGTACACAGGCGGTCCTGAATTCCGGCATAAGCCGTGTGGTGATTGGTTCCAGGGACCCTAATCCACTGGTCAGCGGAAAGGGGGTTGCTTTACTGCGCCAGGCGGGAATTGAAGTTGTTGAGGAGTGTCTCAAGGATAAATGCGATGCCATGAATGACATCTTTTTCCATTACATTTCCACCAGGCTTCCCTTTGTGGCCTTAAAGTATGCCTGTACTGCCGACGGAAAAATTGCGACTGTCACCGGGGCTTCCCGCTGGATAACAGGTGAAGGGGCGAGACGTCATGTCCACTTGCTCAGGAACCGCTACGCTGCGGTCTTGGTGGGCATAGGGACTGTGCTTGCGGATAATCCCCTGCTTAACTGCCGGCTTGGGGACTTCTCAAGTGCGGATGACGACTCTGACTTTGGGGAGACGCTGCAGTATGTTCAGGGACGGAATCCTCTCCGCGTAATTGTCGATTCAAATCTAAGAATTCCTCTTGACTCTCAGATTGTCCGCTCTGCATCTGACATTCCTACCTTGGTGGCATGCACTTCCTGCGGAAGGAAAGCTTCCGGCACAAAGGCTTTGGAACTGGAACGCTTTGGGGTAAAGATTCTTGTTGTGCCCGGAGAAAAGCGGGTGTCCCTTCCTGAGCTGTTCAAGGCTCTGGGCGGCATGGGAATAGACAGCGTGCTGGTAGAGGGTGGCTCTGAGCTGAATTTCAGTCTGATAGAGTCCGGTCTTGTGAATAAAGTATACGCTTTTTTTGCACCAAAGATTTTTGGCGGGGTGGAGGCTCCGGGACCTGTCGGCGGTGGAGGTATGGTTCAGGTGGCAGATGCGTTTTCGCTTGAGCTGAGTCAGGTACGCTGCTTTGGTCAGGATGTGCTTCTTGAATATGCTGTGGCATCTGGAACTTGGCAGTGCGGCGGTATGGACAGGAGGTGAAATGTTTACAGGAATAATAGAAGAAATCGGGACTGTGCGGAGTGTCAGTAGGTCAGGCGCAGCTTGTTCCCTGAAAATCCAGGCTAGTCATGTTCTTGAGGGCTGCCGGGTTGGCGACAGCATAGCGGTGAACGGAGTGTGTCTTACCGTGACCGCGCTTGCTGACAATTCATTTACGGCTGACCTGATGCCGGAGACCCTGAGGATGACCAGTCTTGGCAGGTACCATGTTCCGTTTCCGGTGAACCTGGAACGTGCCATGGCGGCGGACGGACGTTTCGGCGGACATATAGTGAGCGGTCACATAGACGGTACAGGCACTGTGCTCAGAAAGGAGCGCGAAGGAAATGCCGTATGGGTTTACATAAGACCTTCCTCATACCCAGTGATGCAGCTGATAGTGGAAAAAGGTTCGATTGCTGTTGACGGCATAAGCCTGACTGTTGCCCGTCTGATGGAGGATTCGTTTGCGGTTTCAGTGATTCCTCATACAGGCAGGGAAACAGTGCTGCTTTTGCGGAATGCAGGTGATTCGGTGAACCTTGAGAATGATCCTGTTGCCAAATATGTGCGCCGTCTGCTGACATATCCTTTGTCCGGCGGTGGCGTGGGTGTCAGCGGTGGCGTGGGACTCAGCGATGGCGTGGGACTCAGCG
>CAMNHD010000276.1 GCA_946538875.1 uncultured Treponema sp. | reverse complement strand
GGTATAACCTTCAAGCCAGAAGCTAAGGGAAACACCGTCTTCCTTGGTCCAGTCTTCGCCGTCTGACTTTGTAACGCCGTCAAGCGGTTCAAGGACAGCATCCTTCTGTACAATTCCCTGGAACACATAAGGCAGCTCATCAACTACGTAATCCGCAGTAGCATAATGGCACTTTTGTGATTCAGGTATCACAAGGTCACAGCCTGCCAAAGCAAGCATACTGAATGCAGCGATGGCAGAGCAAATAAGATTAGTTTTTTTCATTACTCATGCCCTCCTGTAACCTTAGAAGTTGAACTTTACGCCAACTGGGATTCTATAGCTAAAGCCGTCATTGCTTGCATTTTCATTGAAGAACTTTGTGTAGTTCAATTCTGCACCGAGTGTCACGGCACCATTTTCAAAGTTGAATGCGAAATACGGATTTGCATAGAAACCGATGTATGTTGTCGGAGCGCCATTCAGACCAGAAACACTGGCTGTCGCCATATCATTTCTGCTCATTGCAACTCCAGCAAAGTTGTAGTTGCTGTTGACACTTGCACCACTTGCTGCATCAGCGAAAGCTGTACCGTCGGCATCTGCTGCGAATATTCCGGCAACACCAACACCAGCAGTGAATGTTGTTCCAGGAATTGTCATGTTGAAGTCAGCACCTAGAACATCATAGATGACTTTTTCATCGGAATGGATGTAATCGTCACCTGCTGCGTAGAAGCGGTCTTCAACAGAAACACTCATTGTCTCGCCAAGGGCAATCTTTGCAGAAGCTCCAATCATGTGGGCAAGAGCTACATGCTCTACTGTCTCTGCCATTGAATTAACGTAAGAAGCTTTTGTCCAACGGATATCATAGCTTGCATTCAAGTCGATAAAGCCGGCAAGACCTGGAATCTCAGCCTGAAGGAAGCCTTCACCAAAGGCACTCTTTGTAAATCCTTCTGTGTATTCCGCAACACCACCGGTCGCATCTGCAGCCTCAACACCATCGTAGAATGTACCTGGGCGGATACCTGCGTTCAACTTGATTGGCAGAGCCTCAATCGGGAGCTCATAGCTTGCAGCGAACTTTACTTTTTTATAAAGATTTGACCAGCGGTTATAAGCTTCATCATTTATTCCGTTTCCAAAGACTGGAAGAATCGGGAAACCGACCAGCATCTTGAGACCTGGCACTGCATAAGGTCCGAACTCAAGGCCCATAAGATACTGTCCAAAGTCAGCATCAGCAAGGTTTGTGATTGACTGTCCGCCAAGCACATATCCGTCGGCAATGTAGCCGGCGTTAAAGCCGTCGAACTTACCGGCATAGACATTGATCTGGTCATTCCAGAAACCAACCTTCATGTTGCCCTGATAGAACGGAGTGCGGATTTGATCACTAAAGTCATAATACTCTTCATCGCCACCGTCAGCATTAAAGTAAAGTCCCAGGTTGAATGCAAAGTTTGCGGCGGCAACATTCACATCCACCTTGATATTTCCGTCAGGATCATAACCTGCGCTTGGAGCGCTGTTGCTCTTTGTTCCGTTTGTGTTCTGGAATGACTGAGTAAGTGCATAGGTTGTAAAATCAACCCCAGCATGAAATGTTACGCTTTGTGCACTGGCAATTCCGCCCGCCATGGCAAGAGCGGCTGCACCAAGTATGATTTTATTCAGTTTCATATTTATTTAGTCTCCTTGAAAAGTCAGATTGAATTATTTCAATGCAAAAAGATGTGCACCATCTATCTGAAGATGCCAGTCAACCGAATTAACATCAGATTTTGCCGTGAACTTGTAAACCTGTTTCCAATTTTCAATTGAAGGTGAAGTACATGTAAATGTCACAATATTTCCAGCAAGAGAAACATCACACTTTACGACTACTCCAGCAGATATTGCAGTATTCCAAACAGCCCAGTCTGCAGGAAGCATAGACTCTGTTGTATCGACGTCGCCTGTATCTCTGTTGAAGTCGAATATAGATCCTGCTGCGTCACCAAAATTCCAACCCCAGTTATCAGCACGAAGTGTTACCCATGAAGCCCCTGAGCCGAATGCGATGAGGAAGTTGTTCCATACATTTGCTCCAGAGCCATAGTTTACAAAATAAACTGTAGATGTATTACCATCCGCAATAGTTCTGTTCTTTCCAGCAACCCAAGAAGTAGTGCAATCAGCAACACCAATCTCTTCATCTATAATTGCAGATGTTCCGACCAACTCTGCGACTGTTGAATGGTCAACAAGTTCTGCAACTGTTGCACAGTTAACAAGTTCGATATCTGCAGTTTTACCACCATAAGAAACGGTGCATGAATCTTTTCCTATTCCAGACAATTCTGCATCAGAAAGAGGAATGTCCGAAGTCGTATTGTCATCATAAGTTACAGTTAATTTAGCAGCTGATTTTCCAAAAAGTAAATAAGATGTTCCGTCTGCTGAATAGGTATAGAGACTATCCCCTGTCTTAAGGGCCAGGCTCTTTACCGCGTTTGTGATCGAAACATCATAAGAAGTTACAGCTTCTTTATAGCTGACAGTTACAGTAATATTTCTTACTGTGCTTGAATCGAAACCAGAAACAGTCACATCATCCGCAGTTAGTACCGAAGTAGATCCATCTGCTTTAGTTGCGGTAATCACAGCATTGGTTCCAAACTCGAAAGAACTGCCCTTTGTAAAGGCTGTCTTCTGATTCGTAACCTCAATCCCAGTAACCGCATATCCGCTGATGCTGGCACGGTCATCCTGGTTGCCAAGCTCAAGCTGGCAGGATGCAAAGAATCCCACCGCAAGGGCCGCAGCCGCACCTGCAATAATCCGACTTAAAAAAGCCATACTTTTCTTCATGTTCATTCCTCCTAATTGATATGAACTTTTTTGTTCTGTGTCCGTCCTTTTCTAATCCGGACCACGCAATGGATAAAACGAAGCGGTTTTGTCCACAACCGTTCTATATCCTTACTTTTAAGTGTAAACCCACTTTTATTGATACGTCAAGCATTATTTTTGATATATATCTATTTTTTTGAGAATATTAATCTTTGTGTATGAAGTTTTTTGGCTTACTTTATGCTTTAGAGGGTATTTTTCGGTTTTTAGACGGAATATTCTGTGTTTTCACAGGCAGTTTTGCTTAAACCGAAGAGTTTTTATATCAATTATATTTGATATTATAATCACAGACTGGACACTGACTTGCAAGGCACATTTCTTGACAGGCGCGTTAGGGTATGGAGGGGCGCCGGAGGCGTTCCGACCGGAGGGAGGAATGGAGGCCGCCGAACCGGCCGGAACCCCGGAACACCCGGCCCTGCGCATGCAGGGAAACGCCCGTATAAAAAAAAGCCGCAGACTGTAAAAAGCTACAGCCCACGGCTCATGCGTGCCGGACAGTTCCGGCACTTACGGC
>CAMNHD010000275.1 GCA_946538875.1 uncultured Treponema sp. | reverse complement strand
CCGCCGAACTTTACAGAAGACATGATTATGAAGGCTCCTTCCAGCGACATCATGAATAAGATCGCACGTGGAGTCCTTGCTTCATATTCCTATGACAATGACCCGGAGAACCGTGACGTGGCGAACATTCTGCGCCAGTGCATCGAGCTGATTTCAAGATTCAGCACACTTGCCGCCTACGGTTACCAGGCAAAACGCCGCTATTACGACGGAAAGAGCATGTATATCCACAATCCGGATCCCGCCCTGAGCACCGCCGAAAACTTCCTGCGCCTTATCAGGAGCGACAAAGCTTACACCAGACTGGAAGCCGAGATACTGGACCTTGCGCTCATACTCCATGCGGAACATGGTGGAGGTAACAACTCCTCCCTTACAATCCATGTCGTTTCCTCTGCGGACACTGACACTTATTCTGCCGTGGCCGCCGCTGTGGGGTCACTCAAGGGCCGCCGTCATGGTGGAGCGAATATCCGCGTGATGGAGATGATGGATGACATCAAGGCCCACGTAAAGGACTGGAGCAGTGAAAAGGAAATTGCCGACTACCTGCGCCGTATCGTCAACAAGGATGCCTTTGATCATACAGGCCTTATCTACGGACAGGGACATGCCGTCTATACAATAAGCGACCCCCGTGCGACACTTCTGCGCGACAAGGCCGCCGAACTTGCCCGCGAAAAGGGCTGCGAGGAAGAGTTCAACCTGTACTGCGCAATCGACCGCCTTGCACCGCAGATTCTCTACGAAAAGCATGGCGACAAAAAGCGCATCTGCACAAATGTTGACTTCTTCAGCGGATTTGTCTACACTATGCTCAATATTCCTCGTGAATTGTACACGCCTCTGTTCGCAATCGCACGTATTGCAGGCTGGAGCGCGCACCGCATAGAGGAAATCGTGGCAGGTGGAAGAATCTACCGCCCGGCATACAAGAATGTTTCGGAAGAGCGCGCCTATGTGCCGATTGAAAACCGCGTTGCAAAACCTCTGGGGCCGGAGCCTGTCGTGGATGACGAAGTGCGCACTGCAGGACCGTCAGACTAGTCTCGTAAGCGGATTCCGACTCAGGATTGTGGGGAGAAGAAGATGGAAGCACAGATACTGCTCTTTATTCAAAATCATATCCGCCAGGACTGGCTGACTCCTATATTCAAGGGAATAACTTTTCTTGGCGACAAGGGCTGGTTCTGGATCCTTCTGTCACTGTCGCTGCTGGTCTTTAAAAAGACACGCCGTCTTGGGTGCATGTGCTGCATGGCCATGTTCTTTATGGTGGTGATAAACAACATGCTCATCAAGAACATCGTGAACCGGACGCGTCCGTGGGTCACTTTCCCCGAGATTATTCCGCTTGGCAATCTGCCCGACGACTCTTCCTTTCCTTCAGGACATACAGCCGCCTCGTTTGCGGTTTCCATTGTGCTCCTCTTAAAGACAAAGAAGCGCTTCGGCATACCGGCACTGGTGCTTGCCGTGCTGATAGGACTTTCACGCCTGTATCTGGGTGTGCATTATCCAAGCGATGTGCTCGGCGGTGTTGTTAGCGGCAGTCTGTGCGCTGTGCTGGGGCTGTTTACGGGGCCTTTTGTCCATAACATTCTCTCGCGGATTTTCCCGTTCTGGGATAAAAAGAAATCTGATTCAGAAAGGCAGAATGTCTGAATGCATCAATTAAGCCTACGCCCGATGCGGAGGGCACGCGCAGCGTGGACCGCTCTGCGGGCTGGAGGCGGAAGCCGGAACCCGTAGCAGCGGGGACTGGGGTGCCGTGTTTTCTTTTTCCGGGTGAACTCCACTTTTACTATAAAATTCCGTCCAAAATAATAACAAAAAACTTGACGTTCTGCGCTCTATTTTAGTATTTTCTTAATAACTACAAGAATTGAGGAACTGTTCAAGATGAGCGAAGAAATTAAAGAAGAACAGAATGACTGTGAGACTGAAGAAGTCAAGGCTCAGGCTGAGGAAGAGTCTGAAAAGGCCGGAGAGGCCGGTGCTTCCGCCGAAGAGACCGGGGCTGATGACAAGTCGCAGGATGAACTGACTGAGGCTAAGCACAGGATTGCGGAGCTTGAAAAGGAAGTTGCCGAGCTTAAGGACAAATATCTGCGTAGTGCGGCTGATTTCCAGAATCTGCGCAAGAGGGCACAGCAGGAGAAACAGGAGGCTTTTGATTACGGTAATGCCTCTCTGCTCAAGGATCTGCTGGACAGCCTTGACAACTTTGACCGTACTGTGGAGGCTGCCGCTTCTGCCACTGACCCAAAGACTATTGCCGAAGGTGTCACCATGATCAACAAGAACCTGGTGAGCATGCTTGAAAATAAATACAATCTGGTTTCCTACGGTGCTGCCGGGGATGCCTTTGACCCTGACATCCACGAGGCTATCGGCAAGTCGGACGATCCTGTTGCTGAGCCGGTGCTCAAGGCTGTGTTCCTCAAGGGATACAAGCTCAAGGACAGGGTTATCCGCCATGCCAAGGTTATGGTCAGTATGCCTGACGGCAGCGTAAAGGCTGAGGAAAAGCCTGCTGCTGACAAGGCTGAGTCTGGAGAAAATGCGGAGGCTTCTGCGGCTTCTGATTCTTCTGCTGAAGGTGCCAGGAAATAAGTCCCTGTGGATTTTGGTTTCATGGCTTTATGATTTGTCTATTTTTTTAGGAGTTGAATATTATGGGAAAGATTATTGGTATTGACCTTGGAACTACAAACTCATGTGTTTCTGTCATGGAAAACGGCGAGCCGGTTGTAATCCAGAATTCTGAGGGCGGACGCACTACTCCGTCTATCGTCGGTTTTACTGCAAAGGGTGACCGCATTGTGGGTCTGCCTGCTAAGAACCAGATGGTGACCAACCCCAAGAACACTGTTTATTCTATCAAGCGTTTTATCGGACACCGCTACAGCGAGCTTACCGGTGAAGCAAAGATGGTGCCATACACCGTCGTCGATCACGGTCAGGATGTGCGCGTGGAAGTTGACGAGAACGGCTCAAAGAAGCAGTACAGTCCTCAGGAAATCTCTGCATTTATCCTGCAGAAGATGAAGAAGACTGCCGAGGACTATCTTGGTGAGACAGTCAGTGAAGCTGTCATCACTGTTCCTGCATACTTCAACGATGCCCAGCGCCAGGCTACAAAGGATGCCGGTAAGATTGCCGGTCTTGACGTAAAGAGAATCATCAACGAGCCTACAGCTGCCGCTATGGCATTCGGTCTTAAAGAGGACCAGAAGAAGGAAAAGCTTATTGCCGTGTACGACCTTGGTGGCGGTACATTCGATATTTCTATCATTGAGATTGCCGACGGTGTCTTTGAAGTAAAGAGCACCAACGGTAACACACACCTTGGCGGCGATGACTGGGACCGCCGCGTCGTCAACTGGCTCATCGAAAGCT
>CAMNHD010000274.1 GCA_946538875.1 uncultured Treponema sp. | reverse complement strand
AGACATACCAGTCCGTGACGGCGTGCCACTTTTTTCATCACTTCCATAGTAAGCTGGTTCTGGTCTGCGGCAATATTTGTTGTGCTGAAAATCGGGGCCATCTCATGCTGAGCAGGGGCAACCTCATTGTGCTCAGTTTTGGAAAGAATTCCGAACTTCCACAAAGTATCGTTAAGATCTTCCATGTATTCCACAATTCTGGTCTTAAGTGCGGCAAAGTACTGGTCGTCCATTTCCTGACCCTTGCTTGGCTTTGCTCCGAACAGTGTGCGTCCGGTCATGCGCAGGTCCTTGCGCTGGCTGTAAAGTTTTTCGTCAACAATAAAGTATTCCTGCTCAGGTCCCACAGTAGTGGAGATATGAGTTGCAGTGGTATTGCCGAACAAACGCAGAATACGCAGCCCCTGTTTGTTCAGGGCTTCCATAGAACGCAGCAGAGGAGTCTTTTTGTCCAGAGCCTCGCCAGTGTAGGAACAGAAGGCGGTCGGTATACAGAGGGTGTGCTCCTTTACAAATGGATAGACTGTAGGATCCCACACTGTGTAACCACGTGCCTCGAATGTTGCGCGGCTTCCTCCAGACGGGAAGGAAGATGCATCAGGCTCACCCTTTACAAGTTCCTTTCCGCTGAATGTCATTATGACACCACCGTCATCCGTGGGGTTGATAAAACTGTCATGCTTTTCCGCAGTGATACCCGTCAAAGGCTGGAACCAATGGGCAAAATGAGTGGCACCTTTTTCAATAGCCCATTCCTTCATCGCATGGGCAACCACATTTGCAACATCCAAATTGAGCGGTACCCCGTCATCCAAAGTCTTTTTCAATGCCTTGAATGTTTCCTTAGGCAGGCGCTCCTTCATAACCCTTTGGTTAAAAACCAAACTGCCAAATGTTTCCGGTACGTTAGCTGTAGCCATTGTTTCCTCCAAGATTGAGTCGTATCGGCAAAGAATGAACTTTGCCTAAAACAAAAAGGCGATGTGGACAGTTGCTCTGTCCCCTGCGGGACAATCTAAAACAACTATTCACATCGCCTTTGATGTATGGTGTTATCCTACCCCTTAGAAAAAAAAATGTCAAGGGGTAGGTCAAGCGCAGCAGGTACGTGCGGCTGTGGTTTGTGCTGCCCCGCAACCTGCATCACGCGTCCGTTTTTTCTAGACCTTGAACTTGCCAACCACAGAACCCATGGCATCAATACATTCAGAATTCTGATGAGTCAGATCGTTGACATTGTTGATGGAGTGGTTGATGCTCTCCATACCGTAGGACATCTCCTGCATACTGGAAGTAATTTCTTCAGTAAGGCGCATGAGATTCTCCATCTCACCCTTGACAGTCTGCGCCTCGCGTGACATCTCACTACCGCCGCTCTTTACGTTCACAGTGACATCATTGATATCCTTCATCGCAGTAAGCACCTGTCCACCACCCTCGGACTGCTCAAGCATAGCACTCATAATAGTAGCTTCCTGCTCAGCCACAGTCCGCGTAAGCTGGTAAATGTCATTGAATTTTTCCTGCAGCAGACTGGAAGACTCGGCCACATCGCGGATACTTCCAAGGACTTCCTTAAGATTCTTAGTGATTTTCTTACCCTGGGTATTAGAATCCTCAGCCAGCTTACGGATTTCGTCGGCAACAACAGAGAATCCCTTACCGCTTTCACCAGCATGTGCAGCCTCGATAGCGGCATTCATGGCAAGAAGGTTTGTCTGACTTGCGATATTCTGAATTACCTTGCTGGCTTCAAGCAGAGTCTCAGACTGTTCCTGAATCTTGCGAGTAGCTTCAACAGAAGTGTTTACACTCGCCTTGCCCGCTTCACTGGAATTTTCCAGTTCCTTGATGGAGTGGCTGTTCTTTTCCAGAATATTTGTCACGGAACGGATGTTCGCAACCATCTGCTCAATTGCGGAAGAAGATTCCACCACACTGGAGCTCTGGGTCTCAATATCATTAATCAGCGAAGCAACCCTTGAAGCAATAGAGTTCACGGACTCAGTGGCACTCTTCACATTCATACCCTGCTGCTGCACCTGTCTGTTAATAGAATCAATGTTTGCCGTAATCTCATTTGCAGAAGCCGCAGTGTCACTCATATTGTCAGAAAGAGTCGCGCCAATATTGTTCATTCGTTGGGCCTCTTCCTTAACAAAGGCAATGGAAGTCTGGATTTTTTCCATAGTCTGGTTAAAGTAATTGTACATATCGCCCATTTCGTCATCACTGCGGGCATCCATACGCACAGTAAGGTCACCGTCACCCTGGGCAATATTGCGCATGGCGTACACACCCTTGTTGATATCCGCAACCACACGTGTGATTACCAGAGCCGCCAGAGTACTAATGACTATAAGAGTCACTATGAAGATAATAATGATGATTGTGCGCACAGAGTTCTGCCGCCGCTCAATTTCCCTTAGAGGCACAACAATACCCACATACCATGTCTGGTCAGCATTCTCAACCTTGAACGGCTGGTAAACCTCCAGAACTTTCTGACCATCCTCGTATTCAATATGACTGAAAACCTTTAAAGTACGCGCCGCCTCCACAAAAAGCGACTTTGCCTCAGGTTCCTCAAAATCCTCGTGAACCTTACCCTCCTGCTCCTCGTTTTCACCTACGGCAACAAGTCCGTCATTTGAAACAAGAGTCAGGTAACCCGTATCGTAAACCCTGGCCGACTTCAGCAGAGAAGCCAGGGAGTCAAGAGACATATCAAGCCCTACAACACCTACAGCCCGTCCCTTGGAGTCATGGATGGGGAACGCCACACCGCATACCCAAATCATCTTACCCGCAACCTCGTACAGGTTAGGCTCAATCAAAATACCCTTGGGGCTCCTGAGCGGCTCAACATACCAAAACCCGTCCTCGTAATCAGTAAGCTCCACACAGTCAATGACATTTCCGCTCTTTGTCCAGTACGGAATAAAGCGTCCCGTGGAATCATGATGCGGAGCATTCACATACTTGTAATCCATGCCGTCAAGTGCATCAGGTTCCCAGACACACCAGGTATCGACAAAGCCCTCGTTTTCCTCAAGCACCTTGCGCAGCAGAGTGTCAAAGTACTCACGCCTGATTTCTACAGGAATAGACTCGAACAGTTCGAACGTAGCCTGGAGCGTTGCGCAGACATTGAATTCATGGGACAGAATCTTGCTGGTGTCACTGGCATAGAACTCAGCCGTGCGGTTTACATAATTATCGTTTACAGCCCTCAGACCGTTGTTGACCAGAATCGTGATGATAGTCGTGCAAAGGGTCAAAAGAACAAACAGAGTCAAAGATATAGTGATTGTAAGACGGTTACGGATACTCTTAAAAGAAAAAGTGCCTTTCTTTTTAGGCACCACAGAATCAGGTGTTTCAGCAGTCATAAATGCTCCATAT
>CAMNHD010000273.1 GCA_946538875.1 uncultured Treponema sp. | reverse complement strand
CAGTCCTCGGTGCGGCATTCCTTAAAGAAGAATACAACAGCATCGCGGTTGTTGCGGAAGTCCTCGTAGCAGTTCTGCACAAGGCCCATCACCATGTTGTCCTTGCCGGCAGAGATAAGAGCACTAAGCAGAGTTCTAGAGAGAACAGTCGGGAAAAGCCTTACGTACTGGGTATCCCAGTCAGGAAGGTTACGCACATCGGCAATAAATGCATCGCGCAGGTTGACATTTGCATTGAGCTTGACAGGCTTAAGATCCGCATACAGCTCAAGAGGCTTGTCAATATCAGCGTACATGTCCGCAAAGGTAAACTGAGCCGGAGAAGAAAGGCTTGTGTTCTTGCAGATATGCTCGACAACCAGATATGCCGCCACAATCTGGACATCCACGCTTGTGGCAGTCTTGATGTAGCTTGCAAAATAATTGAACATGTCAAGGAAATAGTCGTCAGACTTGTCAGTGTCAGGATTGTTCAGGTATTCCATGGCAATCTCGATTCTAGGAACAAAGTCCTTCTCAGCCTTGAACTTGTTGTAGCAGCGCTCGGAAGCAGTCAGAGGACGCTCCAGAACAGTGTACTTTGTATTGTCGTCGGCATCAACACCAAAGAAAGAATCTTCCTCCAGGATAGTCTGAGCCTTTGAGTGCCAGCTTGTCCATTCACCGGGAGTAAGAATAGAAGGAACCAGTTCAGCCTTGATTTTCTTGATGTCGCAGCGGTTGTCAAAACTCTTGATTACAGTCTTAAGAGCCCACTTTGGATCCTTCTTGACGCGTTCAGCAAGTTCCTTTGCAGGTTTCACAGCCTTGAGAACCCAGATATGGGATTTGCTGAGCGGCTGAAGGGCAGTGACCGCCATCTTGAGAGAAATCTCGTGCCTGCCGTTTTTCTTACCAAAGTTGATGTTCAGGTTTTCGCCCTGCACAGACTGGATAAAGCCTACACCCCAGGTTCTGTGGAAGACAAAGTTCTTTGCGCTGAACGCAATATGCTTTTCAAAGTCATTGATTGCTTCAAAGACATTGCGGAAAGACTGGTTAAGATTGGATGAGCGGATGTACTCGTCAACATGGCTGTTCTCCGCATACTTGCCCTGGTAACATTCAACCAGTTCGCGGCGAGCCCAAGCATCCTTGCTGTCGATGTTAAGAATAAGCTTCAGGATTGAGATGGCAGTATCCCACTTGGCAATATCCTTGTAGTGGGTATAAAGATCCTGCATCAAAAGCGCAGAACGCTCCTCGCTGATATTCTTTGCAACCTTCTTCTGGATTTCAAGAAAGAAGTCAAGATCGTCAGGAATATCGTGAACCAGCTTGGACCACACTTCCTTTACAGAGTTCTGGCTCTTGGCATTTACATAGCGGCGGAGAGCAATCTTGTAATAGCTGCGCGAAACCTCGGCATTGCCCTGGGCCTCGTAACGTTCGGCAAGAATCTTGGCAACGTCGGCTTCCTCATAGTCAAGCTTGACGATTTTCTCGTAAAGCTCCCACACCTTGTCGTTGTTGGTGTTCTTGTAATACTCGGCAAGCTTGCGCATACCGTATTTATTCTGCCCGTCAATGGAAAGCACTGTATTGCAGAGCAGTTCCACCAGCTGATCCTTATGGTTCTTTTCAAAGATTTCCACAAGAGTTTCAATGCAGCTGTTGTCCAGGGAACCAGTCTTGAGCGCAAGCATACCGGAAAGGTAGAGAGCCACAATACTTTCACGTGTATGAGAAAGCTGTTCGTCGCAGATTGCCTTGATTTGAACCTCGCAATTTTCATTGCAGATTTTTTCGAATGTTTCGGCAAGCTTTGCCAAGTCACTTTGGGTAAAGTTGCTGATGCCGGCCCTGGTCCAGGTCTCCTGCTTCAGCATCTCACGTACAGAATCCTCAAGCTGTTCAGACATAAAGGTACTCCTAAAAATAATAAAAAGAAAATCTCTCTTCTGCATTTCTCTGATAACGGTGACAGTGGAAATGCTTACTGTCTTATAGAAAGAAAAGTTTTGCCAAACAGATAAAACCAGGCACAGGTATCAGCCGATTTTAAAATACTTTTGGTACAAATCTTTATCCAATAGTTGAATATTCAACATCAGTTCTCTAATCTTTGCAATATCTTCCTTACTAAGGAAGTAATAATCCAAAAGCCGCAGATACATATTCATAAGCCTTGGAGTAAGAACCTCCTTGTTGTTTGCAGGATCCTTCAGTTCCATCTTACGGGACCTTATATCCTGCTGAAGCTTGATAAGCTCCTGCTTCTTGAGCGGACGCTTCATGTTGAAGATACCGGTCAAGGTGCCGTACACCGGAAGCCACTCCTGCACAAGAGAGCCACTGTAGCCCTCTTCCCTGACCTTATCCTCCAGAGTGCGGATCAACTGGGAGTCAAGATTCTGCAGCTCCACCTTCTGGGCATCAATGTAAAAAGCCTCCTTGAACAGAAGCTTTGCCTTCTTGACATCGCCGCAAAGGTCGTAACAGTCGGCAAGTTCCGCAATATAAGGCGCCTGCCCGGGAAGACAAGCATTCGCTTCGGTAATTCTTGAAAGAGCCGCCTCATAATCGCCCAGTCTCTTGTAGCACAAAGCCATCTTGCGCTGACTTTCCGCATAGACAGAAATCTCCGCATCAGAGTCAACCATAGAAAAAGCCTTGAGCGCGTGGGAGTACACAGATTCCTTGAAAGTCTCCACACTTTTTTCCGGCGCAGGTGTATTCTGCTCAATCAGTGAAAGAAACTTATCCCAATGGCTCAAAAGAATCTCCCCCTGTTCAAAAGGGAGTGCACCCGGCAACCCCATATAAAGCGCCGCCCAAAAGGTACAGAACTTGATGGTCACGATAATGTCACGGTTACCCAGATCATGCATAAGGCTTTCGTCAAGCAGTTCTTTAGCCATTGCAGGATTACCTTGGAGAATTAAATCATAAGCCTGGGACAAAGCTTGAACAGAACGACTATCCATGATTTCTCCATTATACAATTTTAAAAAAAATTAGTCAATGTGTCGATTTACTAAAAAAGGGTATCTTTTATAACTGTTTTCAGAATATTTGTCAACACCCTTTTTAAAACTTTTTTTAAATTCATGGACGTAACCTGAGCGTCCACAGTCCATCAAAACGCAAAGCCCGCATCTCACCCCTGCACCAGCCTTCCGGGGTTCGCTGCCGCTCATTGCCGCCAGTTCTGCCTACGGCATACCTGGCGGCAACTTACGCCCCTCCACGCTGGCGTAGGCATATACCGCGGAGCATACCGCACGGGAGAACATGTAAATCAATTTTTGCAAAAATTTGTCATTTTTAATAAAGGCCAAGGCCGCTTTTTTACCAAGGAGAAAAAAGTATGACACATGCACAAAAAAAAAGCCCCCTCCTGAAGTGCACCCCTAAAGTTGGACAAATAAAGT
>CAMNHD010000272.1 GCA_946538875.1 uncultured Treponema sp. | reverse complement strand
CTCCATTGTAATATTTGGGATTCGGATTTAGAACGTCTTTAGTATTATTATAATAGATTCTGTATTCCCATTTTGCGTACAAGCTTATATATCCTGAGCTTCCGACAGGTATTGCCGAAACTTTTTCGTGATCATTATAGCTATACCATCCTAAAAATCTTCTGTCTTCTGTTGACTCCAGATCTGCAAGTATAATTTCTTCTTCTCCAGTATAAAATTCAGGATTCGGATTTTCAGAGCCTTCTGTGTTTGAATAGGTCATTATATATTCATTTGCCGCGAAGAGAGTCGTGTCTTGTGCTATGTCCCATACTTTGCAGCCTTTACCTTCAGAATCTATGTACTGAGTGCCGGCTCCGTATTTTTCTGTGTAATAACCGCTGAATCTTTCATCTGACCAATGGTACCTTTCATCGGAGACAATTGGCTGGCCGTATGTGACGTTTATCTCTTTCAGCTCTCCTCCGTAGTCCAGAGTGACTTTATAAGTGTTGGCCCGCCACTCGGCTGTTAGCTCAAGATTGTAGTATATTCCCTTGCTGAAATCCCATGGACTGCTATAGTAAGACCAGGAGTTTTTTGTGGTCCATGCGACAAAAGTGTAGCCTTTGCGGACTGGCGTTTCCGGCTCACAGGCGGTTTTTCCGCTTTCAACGGTTTGTGATGCAACGTCGCTACCACCGTTTGACAAAAATGTGACTGTATAAAGTCTTGGAGGTTCTGGTTCTGGGACCGCTTCTGGTGCAACAGTTGTGTCACATCCGGCAAATAAAAGGGATGATAAAATCAAAAAGACTGCGGAAAGATTTGAAAAAGCTTTGCTCATGGTATGCCTCCTGTGTATCCTAGTGCTGTATCAAATTCTCATAATCTGGTTCAATCTGCTTTACAATGAAGCTTAATAATTCAGCGGCTATGAGATTGTTTTTGTATTCATTATCCTCTTTTGGAAACCAATAAAGTTCTGCGTTTTCTGATTGCTTAAAATTTTCAGTTTCTGTTACAGTGCCGCCTTTGGTTCTCGTGGCTGTTACGAAAATATCATAATTGTGTTCTGTTGCAAATGAAATATTTTCCTGGAGAATATAGTCATAATCACCTTTTGTACAAACTACAATGTTTTTATCGGAGAACTCAAAATATGCGTAAGATTCATTATAGATTCGTTTTATTTCGTAATTGTCAGAAAGTTGTTCCAGTAAATCTATAAGTTTATTTAATGTTGTTGTCTTGCCTTTATTGCTGCTTGCATAGAGTGCTATTATCTTCTTCATGATATGTCCTCCAGAAAACCTTGGCGAATGTTAAAAACGAAAACGAGCGTAGCGATGTTTTCGTTTTTAAAGGGCTTTGACAAGCCCTTTACCCCTAGTATACTAGGGGTAAATTTTTGCTGACGCAAAAAAAAATCATATTGCGGCAGACCCTGTAAAATGATATATTTTCTGGTGAAAATAACTGGTAAATTGGGGCTGTTTTCGGAGGGCTGTATGGCTTTTGGGAAGAGTTCCCTGGGAGAAAAGATGAGCGAAGAATTTAAGGCTTTGAAAACTTATATCGAAGAGCACACTCACGACATGGTGGAGCTGGAGGCACTGCTTACTTCTATACCGGCACTGGCACCGGAAAACGGTGGGGACGGGGAGTCTAAGAAGGCACAGGCTCTTGAGGAATGGCTCAAGGCTAACGGAATAAAAGACATTGTTCACTATGACGCGCCGGATTCCAGGGTGAGCGCGGGGTACAGGCCCAATCTTGTGGCGACTATTCCCGGGGCTAGGGATGACTGGAATCTGTGGGTTTGCGCACACCTGGATGTGGTTCCTGTGGGGGAGCTTTCTCTCTGGCATTCAGATCCGTGGAAAGTGGTGGAAAAAGACGGAAAGATTTTTGGCCGGGGTGTTGAGGACAATCAGCAGGGGCTTGTGAGCGGCGTTCTTGCGGCTTTGGCTTTTGTAAAGCAGCACATCATTCCTGAGCATACGATAAAGCTGCTCTTTATGGCTGACGAGGAAGTGGGCAGCATGTACGGCATGAACTGGCTTTTGAAGAATCATGTTGAATTGTTCAAGAAAGAAGACCGCATCCTGATTCCGGACGGCGGTGATCCAAAGGGGGAGACTGTTGAGGTTGCCGAAAAAAACATTGCCTGGTTCCGCTTCCACACAATCGGTAAGCAGGCTCACGGCTCAAGGCCCGACCTTGGACGCAACGCAAAGCTTGCAGCCTGTGACCTTGCCCTGCGGGTCAACGACATGGAAAACTTCTTTAACCGCCGCAACGATTTGTTTGATCCTCCCTACAGCACCTTCCAGCCTACCATGCAGCTGCAGAATGTTGAGGGCATCAACATGATTCCCGGAGACGATGTTTTCTGTGCGGACTGCCGCATCAACCCGGACTATTCCCTGGATGAAGTTCGTGCTGAGCTGAAAAAAAGAATTGCCGCCGTCGAGGAAAAATACGGTGTGAAGATTGAAGTCAGCGAGGCTCAGGCTGAGGAGTCAAAGGCAACTCCTGTTGACGCTCCGGTTGTGAAGGAACTTTGTGGGGCGATAAAAGCTGTTCACGGAATTACGCCCCGCACCATAGGAATCGGAGGCGGAACAGTTGCAGCCGGCTTGCGTAACCTGGGCTTTGATGCGGTTGTGTGGAGCACTATGGATGAAACCTGCCACCAGCCTGATGAATATGCAATTGTAAAGAACATCGGTATTGACGCCATGACAATCGCTTATATGGCTGCCAACTAAGAGTGATTGACGCATCTTGTTTTGCAAAGCTCTGTCTTGTATTCCAAGATGCGTTTTCTTCTTTTGAATCCACCTAACCCCGATTGTAGCCGGCCTGCCGGAGGCAGGCGTGCAAAGCACCGGCAGCGGCGGAAAGCGGGGAGAGCGGTGCGTCGTTCACCCGGTTGGAGAGATGGCACACCGCTAAAAAAATAAAGTGGGTTTCAGATTTAAAAATTACATTTTTTTTCCAGCTGCTCCACGATTGACTTGAAGGTGTCAAGGGCAGCCTGAATTGGCTCTGCGCTTTCCATGTCCACTCCGGCTACACGCATGCTTTTGATTGGGTAACGGGAACCGTCGCTCTTGAGGAAGGCAAAGTAATCCTGCTTTTCTTTTTCGCCGTGAATCCGGAAAGACATACAGCGGTAAGGGTGGCGTGAACCGAGCAATAGAATCGGCAGCATATAGAAGTTCTGAAAATAAGACTATGCCTGCAGGTATAGACTGGACTCCGGCATCCTCTCGTGCAGATGCAATGGAGGATGAATATATCAGAATTCAAGATCATGGTGGACCTGAATCTCGCTATAAAGATGCTCCAAACTATAATTATAATAAAATACAAAGTCCAGGGGAAGGTGTGTATATGAAGAGGCATAATGGACAGCAATATGAGAGAACCATTCCA
>CAMNHD010000271.1 GCA_946538875.1 uncultured Treponema sp. | reverse complement strand
CATGCACTCAGGCATGACAGGCCTTGCCTCAATCGCCTACAACCAGTCCAATTCAACGGTAATTGTCCTTGACAATTCAATCACCGGTATGACCGGACATCAGCAGAACCCTACTACAGGAAAGAACCTTTACGGTGACCCTGCCGGACGCGTGGACCTTGAAGCTTTGGCCCGTGCAATGGGAATAAGGCGCGTGCGTGTGGTTGACCCCTACAACATGGCCGAGTGCGAGGCAGCGGTCAGGGAAGAACTGGAAGTGGAGGAACCGAGCCTTATCATAAGCCGCAGACCCTGTGCCCTGCTCAAGGAAGTAAAGCACAATCCTCCTTTCCATGTTGACAGTGACAAGTGCCGTTCATGCAAGGCATGTATGAAGATTGGCTGTCCGGCAATTGCAATGAAGGACGGAAAGGCAAAGATTGACGTGACACTGTGCGTGGGCTGCGGAGTCTGCTCACAGCTGTGCCGCTTTGATGCTCTCAAGGCCTAGGAGTCTTTTATGAAGAGATTCAATCTTAAGATACAGCTGGTGTACAGGATTGTATGGGCTCTGATTGCATTTCTGGCAACCCAGTGTACATTCACCGACCACCTGCTGTCCCGTGGGGGAGACGGCCGTCCGGTGATGCTTTTCTACACCACATGGTCCGTCTGGCTTGCGGCCCTGGTGGCCCTTACGTCTCTGGTCAGCACTTCAAACCAGCTTGGAAAGGGAATCAGGCAGG
The DNA here is from genome assembly GCA_946538875.1 of uncultured Treponema sp. The sequence goes on along the minus strand of CAMNHD010000271.1, from coordinate 2,709 downwards.
GCTACAACAGAATTGTCCCCCTGCTCAAGTTCTGCGCGACAATAATGATTATCGCAACCTTTGTTGTGTCAGCCTTTGTGCTGCCTGACAAAATCTGGACGGCTTCCTATTGGAAATACGGTTCGTTTATGAAGCACTTCCTTCTGCCCCTGGTAACTGTCGGGGACGAGATTCTTTTCCATCCCAAGAGGCATTACCGTGCCGTTTATCCATTGTTCGGCGGACTGGCGCCACTGGTCTACTGGGTGGTGCTCATCATAAGGAATGTCATGGCACGCAGAGCAATGGGCGGTTCAATTCCGCAGGAACTTTGGGATTCATACTACCCCTATGCATTCACGAACTTTGACAACGGACATACGCTTGTGGGTCTGTGTCTGCTGCTTTTGGGAATATTTGCCGGGCTGATTCTCATAGGCCTGCTGTTCTGGCTCTGCGACAAACTGGTGCGCAAAGACGGTCGTACCAGCTTCATGGGCGGTGTGGAAGAGTCCACAATGACGGATGTGTTCCACCGCTATGCAGTCCAAAAGAGTGCCAGCCAGGGTGGCAGGTAGGGCTCGGGGCCATACAGCCGTATGCATTGACTTTTTATATGTGAGGAAAATATGAGTGAAGATGTAAAGAACATAATGATTGTAGGAGTCGGCGGACAGGGCGCACTGCTTGCTTCCAAGACCTTGGGGCAGGTGCTGCTTGATGCAGGCTACGACGTGAAGGTGAGCGAAGTCCACGGCATGAGCCAGCGCGGAGGTTCTGTGGTAACATACGTACGCTATGGAAAGAAGGTTTATTCCCCCATCGTGGACAAGGGGCAGGCCGACTTCATAGTGTCGTTCGAACTGCTTGAGGCCGCCCGCTACACCGAATATCTCAAGTCCGACGGACGTATTGTGGTGAACACCCAGATGATAGACCCTATGCCCGTCATAACCGGAGCCGCACAGTATCCGCAGAATCTTGAGCAGAAGATGAATGACGCAGGATTCAAAGTGGATGCCCTGGACTGCCTGACACTTGCTGAACAGGCCGGCACCGCAAAAGCCGTCAACATAGTGCTCATGGGGCGCCTTTCCCGTTACATGGACTTTCCGGAGGAAGCCTGGCTCAAGGCCATAGAAAAACTCGTCAAGCCACAGTTCCTGGAAGTCAACAAAAAGGCCTTTGCCCTGGGACGAGGCTGAAAGACCTAAGTTCTGAAAGTCTGAATGGACCTAAGGTCTTTCAGACCTTTATTGCACTTGAATCCGAAAAACGGAATAAGCCTGCATGTGCAGAAAAAAGCTTGCCCTGCAGCCGTTTTGCAGGGCAGGCCACCTCAGCCGCAGAAAGATCGGAAAGCCGTAAAGCCGCAAAGCCGGAACTGCCAAAGAATCATGTAAAAAAATCCAAAAAAAGTAAAAAAAATTGATGAAAAAAGAAAGCTATTATGCTACAATGATAATGTTATTATAAAGAGAAGCAAAACCCTCTGATAACAGAAACTCATTGTTCAGGAGTAAGGACGAACATGAAGTATTTCCAGAAAGACAAGGAATGTATGCCCCTGGAAGAGCTCAAGAAGCTGCAGGGACAGAGGTTGGCGGATAATTTCCGTCATGTGTACGAGAATGTGGAATATTACCGCAATCGCTGCAGGGAAGCAGGTGTCACTCCTGACGACATAAAGGGACTTGAAGACATAGAAAAGATTCCCTTCACATGCAAGGATGATCTCCGCCAGACATACCCATACGGGCTTTTTGCCGTACCAATGAACCAGGTAGTCCGCCTCCACGCGTCTTCAGGAACAACCGGAAAGCAGATTGTCGTAGGCTACACAAAAGAGGACCTTGACATCTGGGACGACTGCTGCGCCAGACAGCTGGTGGCAGTCGGGGCAGGCGAGGGAGACTTTGTGCAGAATGCCTACGGTTACGGAATGTTCACAGGCGGCTTTGGACTCCACGGCGGAGCCACAAAACTCGGAGCCACAGTCATTCCAGTCTCTTCAGGCAACACCCAGCGCCAGATAGCCTTTATGCACGACTTCGGCTCAACAGTCCTCTGCTGCACACCATCCTATGCGGCGTATCTCGGCGAGACACTGCGCGACATGGGACTTACCCCCGACTATATCCATCTCAAGGCAGGCATCTTTGGAGCAGAGCCTTGGACAGAGGAAATGAGGCGCAACATAGAGGAGCTGCTCGGCATAAAAGCCTATGACATCTACGGCCTTACAGAAGTCATGGGGCCAGGGGTGGCATTCGAGTGCTCCGAGCAGAATGGAATGCACGTCAACGAAGACCATTTTATAGTAGAAACAATAGACCCTGACACCGGAAAGAGACTCCCCGACGGCGAAAAGGGTGAACTTGTGTTCACCGCCATCACCAAACAGGCATTCCCGCTCATGAGATTCCGCACCAAGGACATCGGTGTGCTGAACAGAACCCCGTGCTCCTGCGGCAGAACCTTTGTCCGCATGTCAAAGCCGATGGGCCGCACCGACGATATGCTCATCATACGCGGAGTAAACGTCTTCCCGAGCCAGATAGAAGGCGTACTTCTGCAGAACGACTATCCGCCGAACTATCAGATTATTGTGGGCCGTGAAAACAACACCGACACCTTTGAAATCAAGGTCGAGATGACCCCTGAAAAGTTCAGCGACGTTGTTGCCGAAAACCACAAGCAGGAAAAGGCCCTTGAGTGAGCCCTGCTTTC
>CAMNHD010000270.1 GCA_946538875.1 uncultured Treponema sp. | reverse complement strand
TTCAACACTTACCACAAGCAGTTCTTTTTTTCTGACAATCAGATTTTTGTGGAAGGCTACACCGATCAGCAGATTTTTTCATGCCTGCTGCCTTATGTCCACGGAGGGGCGGGTGCGGCCGGTACCGGTATAATTGATGTGGGCGGAAAGGATGAACTCGGCGTGTTCTGCAAGGTGTGTGCGCTCCTGGGAACTGACAGCCGTATAATCACTGACCTGGACTCGCTTTTTGGCGGTAAGCTGCGCGATGTGTTCTGTGCGGATTCAAGGGCCAGGGCCTGGCTTGAAAAACAGTATGAAAAGCAGCTGCCCTTTTACAATCAGATTTTTTCTGTCCGGGAACTTTCGCACGAGATTACGCTTGAAAAACTGATTGCCAGGCTTGAGCGTTACCTTGTGGCCGCAGGCAAGGCCCTGTGCGCGCTGAACGGAATTCCTGGTCTTCCGGAACCTCTTGCCTCGCTTGTGCAGAAGCTGGATGGACTCAGGGAAAAACATGTGCAGGCGGAAAACATCGACACTTTCAAGACTGTGGTGCTTCAGGGCATCTGCATTGACGGCTGTTTCCAGGAACTTCTGCGCGACTACCTGCCGCCGGTCATTTTCCAGACACTGCCCTTTGTCCGCAACCTGTTTTCCCTTGTGCTGGCAGGGGCCGGGGCCGCTTCCGTCTACATCCTTCCTGCCGGATGCATAGAGCATTACTACACTCAGTCGCGTGTGGAGTTCATGCCTGTTGCCGGCAAGGACAGGCTCTTCCACGCCGAGATGGATCATCTGCTTTCCTGTACTGACGAAGAAGTCAAGTCTGATTACGGTGCATTGCTTGGGATTCTGGAGAGTGCATGTTCACGCTGAGTTTTGGAATTGACTGGTACCTGGGTAAAAAAAAGCCCTGCTCACGGCAAGGCTTAAGAGGCGTCTAGCGGAATCGAACCGCTGCATAATGGTTTTGCAGACCACTCCCTTACCACTTGGGTAAGACGCCATAAAGTGTTAATAGGATAATACATTTTGCAAACTGTGTCAAGTGACTGGGGTTCAATTTTTACCTCCGTGGAAAAATTGACCGCAGCGCGCCATGTGTTACTATTGGAATGAGCCCCCACACACAGGTTCACAAACCCACACATTTTGCGCTATAATCAAAGAATGAACGAATCCCAAATCAACAACAATGACACACTTCCGCCTATCGGTCCAAAGACAGCCCTCGTAAGCATCATCGGACGCCCCTCAGCAGGAAAGTCCACATTCCTCAACACCGCCAGCGGAGAGAAAATCAGCATCGTCTCTTCTATTCCGCAGACAACCCGCAATGCCATCAAGGGCATAGTGAACACTTCATACGGACAGCTGGTCTTTGTGGACACCCCGGGCCTGCACCTGAGCGAAAAGAAAATGAATCTCAAGCTCACCCAGATTGCCTCCGACCAGATTGCAGAAAGCGACGCAATCCTTTACATAGTGGACTCCACCCGTGACCACGAAGAAGAGGAAGTCCTGATTGCGCAGATGCTCAAGCCCCACGCAGACAAACTGGTCATTGCACTGAACAAGATGGATGTTCCCAATGCCAAGCGCAACGCCACCGCAAAATTCATAGAGCAGCAGTTCCCGGACTTTCCAAAGGAACGGGTCATTTCCATGAGCGCAAAGGAAGACACAGGTGTGAACGATGTACTCAAGGCCCTTTACACCATTGCACCCGAAGCCCCCCACCTCTACCCCGAAGAATTCTACACAGACCAGGAAGTTGAATTCCGCATTGCAGAGATTATCCGCGAACAGGCAATCAACCGCCTGCAGCAGGAGATTCCCCATGCACTTTATGTCAGCATAGAAGACATAACAATGAGCACCCAGAACCACATGAATGTCCGTGCCTTCCTATGTGTCGAACGCGACAGCCAGAAAGGAATAGTCATCGGCAAAGGCGGTTCGCTAATCAAGGAAATCCGCATAGAAAGCATCAAAGCCTGCCGCAAAGTCTTCCCCTACCGCGTGGACATAGACCTCCGCGTAAAAGTGGACAAAAACTGGCGCCAGAAAGACCACGTCCTGGACAAGCTGCTGAAATAGAAGCCAGCGCACAAACTGTAAACACAAAGTGGCTGCCGGCCGCCACTTTGGCATTCGTTTTACTAAAATTGATTTCCATCCCCCCACCCGCATTTCTCCAGTTGTGCAGTTTCCTCAACTATGCTAAACTACCCGCATGAATATAAAAGCACACAGACACAGCCTCTCAGGACACATCACAGTCCCAGGCTCCAAGTCACATACAATCCGCGCCCTGCTCCTGGCCACACTGGCAGAAGGCACATCCAACATCACAAATCCACTCCCCAGTGCCGACTGCCTTAGCACAGCCGCCGCAGTCCCCCTGATCGGTTCAGAAGTAACACTTGGAGAAAAGTGGACAGTCCAAGGCGCAGGAAAAAAACTGCATATCCCCACAGACGTAGTGAACGTAGGAAACTCAGGCTCCCTGCTTTACTTCCTGGCCCCCATAGCCGCCACAATGAAAGGCTGGTCAGTCTTCACCGGTGACCAGAGCATACGCCGCCGCCCCGTAAGACACCTGGTTGACGTCCTCCGTCAGATGGGAGCAGAAGCACACCTTTCCACAGAAGACGCAAACGGCTGCCCACTGATTATCCGGGGGCCAGTCACCAGCCGCAACACAGTCCGGACAGAAGGTTCCGTAAGCAGCCAGTACATCACAGGACTCATGATGGCCGCACTCCTTTTACCAGGCCCCCTGAACATCGAACTGACAGACCCAAAGGAAACCCCCTACCTGACAATGACCCGCAAATGGCTGGAACAAGTGGGAGCTACTGTAAAGATGAGCCCCGACTTCAAGCAAATCCAAGTCAGCGGCCCAAAAGAACTCAAAGCCTTTGACTGCACCATCCCCAGCGACTGGGAAGCCGTAGCATTCCCGCTGGTAGCCGCCATGCTGACCGACAGCAGAATCGTAATAGACAATATCGACACCAGCGGCACCCAGGGCGACGACCAGATAGTAACAGTGCTCAAATCCGTAGGAGCCGACATAGAGCTAGACGCAGAAAAGCACACCCTCACCGTCAGCGGCGGAAAATCATCCCGCAGCGGAACAGGCCGCCTCTCCACAAAAGACCTTCCGGACGGCATCCTGCACATACGCATCTCCGACTACCCCGACGCAATCTGTGCCCTTGCAGTGGCAGCATGTTTTATAGAAGGAACAGTCATCTTTGAAGACGCCGATGTCTGCCGCAGAAAGGAAACCGACCGCATAGCAGTACTTTGCTCCGAACTCACGAAACTAGGCGCCCAAGTGGAATCCACGGAAAACACACTAACAGTCCACGGGCACTCCCCGGTCACCCCCGGCGGCACACCCAACCCCGCGTTCACCCTGCATGGCGGAACCGTAAAAAGTTACGACGACCACCGCATT
>CAMNHD010000269.1 GCA_946538875.1 uncultured Treponema sp. | reverse complement strand
CAAGGTGCCTACAAACTCCTGGGCCTCAGGACCTTCTTCACTGCAGGTGCCGATGAATGCCGCGCCTGGACCATCATCGCTGGCGACAAGGCCCCCCGCGCCGCCGGTGTCATCCACACCGATTTCGAACGCGGTTTCATCCGTGCCGAGGTAATCAAGTACGAAGACTTCGTCCAGTACAAGACCGAGGCCGCCGTCCGTGCCGCCGGCAAGATGGGCATCGAAGGCAAAGACTACGTCGTCCAGGATGGTGACATCATGCACTTCCTCTTTAACGTTTAATAAGATTGATTATATTTGCAGGAAAAGAGCAGTATATGAAAAAATTACTTGTCAGTTTTCTTGTAAGTATGGGTATTGTTTCCGTTGTCGGAGCACAGGAGAGGCTGCCATATCAGTTGGTGGAAGAGAAGCCTTTGTTCAACGGCGGAGACATCAAAGCTTTCGTACATTGGGTTAATTCATGCGCCGTTTACCCACAAGAGATGAAGGCCGCTGGAATTCAGGGCAGGGTCATAGTTCAGTTCATAGTTGAGGCTGACGGCCGTATATCCAATGTAGAGGCACTCCGCGCGCTTGATCCTGTCCTTGATGCAGAAGCTGTGCGAGCAGTCAGTTCTTCTCCCAAGTGGACCCCGGGCAAACAACAAGGAAATGCGGTCAGTGTCATTTGCTCAATACCGGTATTTTTTTATTTGAAGGAAAACAGCGAAGCGCATCAGCCGTCCGCAGCACCTTCTGTTGAGGGTGTTGAAACAATTCCATTAAAACTTGTGGAAGAAAAGCCGAGTTTCAGAGGTGGGAATGCCAATGATTTCTCATACTGGGTAAATTCCCATCTGGTATATCCCGATGATGCTAAAGCAGAAGGTATTCAAGGAAGGGTTACCCTGCAGTTCACAGTTGACACCGACGGAAGCGTCATCAATGTAAAAGTACTCAAAGGCGTTTATCCTTCCCTTGATGCAGAAGCCGTGCGGGTTGTCAGTTCTTCTCCCAAGTGGATCCCGGGGAAGCAGGGCGGCAAAGCTGTCAGGGTAACTTATACTTTTCCGGTGATATTCGGTTTGCGCAGGTAATATTGACAATCTTTTTTACTATATTTGTAGGACATACGAAACTAATGACTACAAATATATGAAACAGAAAATCCAGGAAAAATTCAAGGCCCTCTTCGGAGAGGAAGGCGTTCTCTATGCATCGGCAGGCCGTATCAACCTCATCGGCGAACATACAGACTACAATGGTGGTTATGTGTTCCCGGGCGCCATTGACTGCGGCATTATGGCTGCAATAAAGGTCAACGGTACACCCAAGGTGAAGGTGTTCTCTCTGGACTACAACGAGAGCGCAGAATTCGGCCTCAATGAAGAGGACGTTCCGGACAAGCAGTGGGCACGCTATATCTTCGGCGTATGCCGTGAGACCATCAAGAGAGGTGGCAAGGTAGAGGGCTTCAACGCCGTTTTTGCAGGCGATGTTCCCCTTGGCGCAGGCCTCAGCTCATCGGCGGCTCTCGAAAGCTGCTTCGCTTTTGCCCTTAACGATATCTTCGGCAATGGAATCGACAAGTTCGAACTTGCAAAGATTGGCCAGAGCACGGAGCACAACTACTGCGGTGTCAAGTGCGGTATCATGGACCAGTTCGCTTCCGTATTCGGTAAGGAGGGCGCCCTTATCCGTCTTAACTGCAAAACCCTGGAATACAAGTATTTCCCCTTCCATCCCAAGGGCTACAAGCTGGTTCTCATCGACTCCTGCGTAAAGCATGAGCTTGCTTCCAGCGCATACAACAAGCGCCGCGCCTCCTGTGAAAACGCAGCGGCGGCAATCCGCAAGAACCATCCCGAGGTCGAATTCCTCTCTGATGCAAAGCGCGTCTGGCTGGATGAGGTTCGCGAGCAGATTCCCGAGGAAGACTTCCTCCGTGCAGAATACGTCATCGGCGAAGTGCAGCGCGTCCTTGACGTCTGCGACGCCCTCGAAAGGGACGATTATGAGACCGTGGGCGAAATGATGTACCAGACTCACTTCGGCCTCAGCCGCCTGTATGAGGTCTCCTGCGAGGAACTCGACTTCCTGAACAAGCTTGCCCGCAAGATGGATGTCACCGGTTCCCGCGTCATGGGCGGCGGCTTCGGCGGCTGCACCATCAACCTGGTGAAGGAAGAGCTTTACGACGGCTTCATCGCTGCCGCCAAGGAGCAGTTTGCAGCCAAGTTCGGCCACGCTCCCAAGATTTACGACGTGGTAATCTCTGACGGCGCACGCAAGCTCAGCTAATGACCGCCGTCTGTTCGCACTGTGGCTCCTCTTTTGAGGCGCAGGTTTACCAGAGCATCAATACCGCCCTTGATCCGTCCCTTAAGGAACGGGTCAGGGACGGTTCCATTTTCGTTGCCGAATGTCCCTACTGCGGCACCCGCAACCTTCTTAAATATCAGACCCTGTATCACGACCCAGAAGCCAAACTAATGATCTGGCTCCTTCCTGGCGACGCTGTTCCTCCACAGGCCGCAGAAGAGGCCGTGAAACAACTTGAAGGCTACACTTTCCGCCTTGTACGCGAAGCCGGCGAACTCATCGAGAAGGTGAATATCTTCGCCTCAGGCCTCGAAGACACCGTGATGGAAATGTGCAAGTGGGTAACCCGCAGGGAGCTTGCCGCCAAGAATCCCCAGGCTGCCGACGCCCCCCTCAAATTCATGCGCACGGAAGGGGCCGACAACGACATTATCATGGCCTTCCCGCTGGGTGGCCAGATGAATGTAATAAACGTGGGTTTCAACGTCTATGAAGACGCCCGTGCCATCCTTTCCCGCAATCCAGCCATAGTCCCGGATTCAGGCTTCGCCCAGGTGGATTCCATCTGGCTTTCCCGCTTTTTCAGGTAATTTTGGGCGAAGGTCTGTTTTCTATTCTGAAGTCCGCGCCACAACCCACACCGGGCAGTGGTCTGAAACACCGGAGCGGTAGCGCGGGCCGGTGTAAGTGCGCAGTGGTTTAGTGCCGCCGTGGGCAGCATCAGGCTCTTCCAGAAATGGAATGTGGACGATACTCATACCGGCATCAAGTCCTGTTGCGAACACAAGGTCTATAAGTTCCCAACTGCCGTCATACTTGATAGTGCCCTGACCTTTTCTGTGAAGCGGAAGAGACAGGTTTTCCATGCCCAGCAGTTCGTATGAGGGGTTGTCAGGCGTGTCGTTGAAATCCCCGATGGCAAGTATTCGTGTAACCCCGGCGTTCTGCAGCGAATCCTTGACTGCCCTAAGCCGCTCCACAGCCTTGAGGCGCCTGGGCTCGGATGCCGCACCTCCATACTTCGATGGATGATGGTTCACAAGCACTGCAAGGTCTTCACCGTCCTGGATGGTGAAATGTGCCAGCAGAATGTCCCGCGTTGCCATTACTGTGCTGTCCATGTACAGATGGCAAGGCTTGGAGCTCACAAGCTTAAGGCGAGA